>NZ_JBQDYE010000012.1:0-103571 GCF_052044155.1 Salinisphaera sp. SWV1 | reverse complement strand
CAGCGTACCGGTCACCGCCACGAGATCGCCCACCCGGGCCGCATCCCGCCGCAGCGCACTGCCCTCGGGCAACGTGCCGAGCGCGGTGATGGCGACGGCCAGCGTCTCGCTTCGGGTGGTGTCACCGCCCACGATGTCGATATCGCGGGCCCCGATCGCCTCCCGCGCACCGTCGATGAAGGCATCGCACCATGCCTGCCGCAGCACGGGGGCCGCCAGCGCGACCGTCAGCCAGGCCGGATCCGCGCCCATGGCGGCGAGATCGCTGAGATTGACCGCCACACTCTTGAAGCCGATATCGGCCGCGGGCGTATCCTGCGGAAAATGACGCCCGGCGATCAGGGTATCGGCGGTCACCACGAGTTCGTGGCCGGGCGGCGGCGCCAGGATGGCCGCATCGTCGCCAATGCCGAGCCGGGTATCGGCGCGGCGCGGGCGCAGGCGCTCGCGCAGCGCGCCGATCAGCTCGAACTCGCGCATATTCCGCCCGTCAGCGGCGCCGGCCCCTCGCCACCTCCACCGGGCGCAGGTCGCGCGCGGTGGCATCGAGTACGCCGTTGACGAATCGATGGCCGTCCGTGGCGCCGAATATCTTGGCCAGATTGGTCGCCTCGTTGATCACCGCGGCGAACGGAATCTCCGGACACTCGCGCAGCTCGTAGGTCGCCAGCAGCAGGATCGCGTATTCCACCGGGTCGAGCTGGACGGCGGGCCGGCTGAGATGCGTGTCGAACGCTTTTTCCAGTCCGGAGACGTCGTACACCACGCCGCGCAGCACCATTTCGAAATACTCGCGATCAAGATCGGCCAGACGACCGGCGCGGGCGAACTGTTCGATCAGCGCGGCAATCTCGGTGCCCGACATACGCCATTGATAGACCGCCTGAACCGCGGCCATGCGGGCACGAATACGCCGCCCGCCCGGCATTTTCGGCGGCAGCTCCGGCAATTGATCGTCGTTGTGCTCGGGCTCGTTGTCGGCGGCGCCGGCGGCTTCGCCCAGCGACTGATCGCGAATCGGCATGGTGGGGTTACTCGTCCTCGACTTCGATCTGGCGCAGTACGTTGACCATTTCGATCACGGCACTTGCGGCTTCGGCGCCCTTGTTGTGGTCTTCATCGGGCTGGGCCCGGGCATCGGCCTGCTCGGCATTGTCGGCGGTGATCACGCCGAACCCGACCGGAATGCCATATTCCAGCGCGGTGGCGGACAAGCCCTTGGCACACTCGCCGGCCACGTAGTCGAAATGCGGCGTATCGCCGCGGATGACCGCGCCGAGCGCGACGATGCCGTCGTACTTGCCGGAATCGGCGAGCCGGTCCACCGCCAGCGGCAACTCGAACGCCCCGGGCACCTTGACCACGATGACGTCGTCGTCATCCACGCCGCAGTCGGTCAGGACGTCGATCGCGCCTTCCAGCAGGCGATCGACGATATCGTCGTTCCAGCGGGTCGATACGATGGCGATCTTGACGCGCTCGCCGTCGAATTCTCCTTGGATGGTCTGCATGCTCGCTACTCTTCCGTTGGCTGCGCCGCATTATCGCACGAGCGCCCGGCCGTGTTGACGTTTCCTGCGGCGCCGCAACCGGTCGACCGGGCCCCGGCGGACGCCCGGCGAACGCGGCACGCCGGGCACCCATTGCGCCGCCGGCCGGGCCGGGCACGGCCATCGCCACGGCGTCGTCGCAACGGCCATGGATCGAAAGGAGTGCGGCGCCTACTCGTGGCCGGCGATGCGCGCGAGGTAGCGCGCGATGATATCAATCTCGATGTTGACGCGGTCGCCGATACGGGTAGCGCCCAATGAGGTGTGGTGCATGGTGTGCGGGATGATGTTGACGCCGAAACGCCGGCCCGCCACTTCGTTGACGGTGAGGCTGATGCCGTCCACCGCCACCGAGCCCTTGGGCGCGACGTAGTGCGCCAGATGCCTGGGCACCGAGAACGTCAGCCGCCAGGAGCGGGCGTCGGCCACCATTTCCTCGAGCACGCCGATACCGTCGGCATGACCGGCGACCATGTGCCCCCCCAGTGGATCGCCGGCCCGCAGCGGCGCTTCCAGATTTACCGACGAACCCACCGAACGCTGGCCAAGCGTGGTCAGCGACAGGGTTTCCTTGGAAACGTCGGCCGCGAAGCGCGAGCCGTCGATCTCGGTCGCGGTCAGGCACACGCCGGATACCGCGATGCTGTCGCCGACGGCGATGGGGCCGAGATCGGTATCGCCGATATCGATGGTCAGCCGGGTGTCGCCGTCCTGGGCCTGCTGATCGACGATCGTGCCGAGCCCTTTGACTATGCCTGTAAACATGCGGTCATTCCGATTGAGACAGCGCCGGCCGCGCCGTGATCTTCAGGTCCGTGCCCACCGGCTCGATAGTGTCGAACACCAGGGGCTGGGCGTCGTCCAGGCCGACCGTTCCGGACAGCGCCATCAGCGCGCGGCCGTTGGCCCCGATGAGCAGCGGCGCGACATAAATCACGAACTCGTCGACCAGCCCGGCCCGGGTGAGCGCGCCGGCCAGCGTCGGCCCGGCTTCCACCAGCACGTCGTTGATCTCGCGCTCGCCGAGAATCGCCAGGATGCGCGGTAAATCCAGCCCGCCGTCGCCGCGCGGCACGACCCAGACCTCCGCGCCCGCGGCTTCCAGCGCCTGCCGGCGTTCGCTGTCCTCGCTGGCCGTGACCACCAGCGTGGCGCCATCGAGGCCCAGCATGCGCGCATCCGTACGCATGGCCAGGTCGCTGTCCAGCACCACCCGCAGCGGCGGCGGCCAGTCGCCCGGCAATCGCACATTGAGCGACGGGTCGTCCGCAGCCAGCGTGCCGTGCCCGATCAGCACGGCGCCCGATTCCGCACGCAGACGATGGACATCATCGCGCGCGACCTCGCCGGTGATCCATTGACTGCTGCCGTCGGCCGCCGCGGTACGCCCGTCCAGGCTCATCGCCAGCTTGATGCGTACGCGCGGGCGCCCCTGCGCCATCCGCAGATTGAAACCGGCGTTGAGTGCGGCACAGGCCTCGGCCATGACTCCGGTGACGACCTCGATACCGGCGGCGCGCAGGGCCGCGATGCCCTGCCCGTTCACGGCCGGGTTCGGGTCCTGGGCGCCGATCACGACCCGGGCGACGCCGGCCTCGATCAGCGCCTTCGTGCAGGGCGGCGTGCGGCCGCTGTGACTGCAGGGTTCAAGGGTGACGTAGACAGTGGCCCCTTTCGGGTCGTTGCCGCGGGCACGTACGTCGTCCAGCGCCCGCACCTCGGCATGGCCCTCACCGGCACGCTGGTGCCAACCTTCGCCGCGCACGACGTTGCCCTGCGTAATCACGCAGCCCACGCGCGGGTTGGGCCGCGTCGTGTACCAGCCGCGGCGCGCGAGTTCCATCGCGCGCTGCATGAAAAAGGCGTGCAAGGCCCGGCGGGGCTCGATCGCGCTCATGAGGAGTCCTTTCCGGAATCGATCAACGGCAGCTGGCCGCTGTCGCGGCCCGGCGTGGATTCCAGCCGCTCGATTTCCTCGCGGAACGCCTGGACGTCCTCGAAACGACGATACACCGAGGCGAAACGCACGTAGGCCACCTGGTCGAGTTCGCGCAGTTCGTCCATCACCCATTCACCCAGCTTGCGCGAGGCCACATCCCGCTCGGGATCGGCGCGCAGGCGCTGCTGGATATGGCTGACGGCGGTATCCACCGCCTCCGGGCCGACAGGGCGCTTGTACAACGCCCGGGTGATGCCCCGGCGCAATTTATCCACATCGAACGGCTCGGGTGTGCCGTCGTTCTTGACGATGCGCGGCATCAGCAACTCGGCCGTTTCGAACGTGGTGAACCGGGTGTGGCAGTTGGGGCACTCCCGCCGGCGCCGCACCTGGCTGCCCTCGGCGGCCAGGCGGGAATCGACCACGCGGGTGGCGCGTTCGTCACAGAATGGACACTGCACGATAAAAGCCCCGGCTCGCGCGGCGCGATATCAGGCCGCGCCGCGCGTGGCCGCGCGATACACCGGATAGCGCGAGCACAGTTCAGCCACCGCCGCACGGACCCGCGAAACTTGCGCATCGACATCACCCCCGTCGGCGTGGGTGTCGAGTACGTCGCAGATCCAGGTCGCGACCTGGCGCATGTCGTCCACGTTGAAGCCGCGCGTCGTGGCCGCGGGCGTGCCGATACGCAGGCCGGAGGTCACGAACGGCGAGCGCGGGTCACGCGGCACGGCGTTCTTGTTGGCGGTGATATGCGCCCTGCCGAGCAGCGCCTCGGCATCCTTGCCGGTGATGTCCTGCTTGACCAGGCTCACCAGCATCAGATGGTTGTCGGTACCGCCCGAGACCACGTCGTAGCCGCGCTCGACGAATACATCGGCCATCGCGGTGGCATTGTCGACGATGCGCCGGGTGTAGCCCTGGAAATCGGCGTCGAGCGCCTCCTTGAAGGCCACGGCCTTGGCCGCGATCACATGCATCAGCGGGCCGCCCTGCGTACCCGGGAAAACGGCCGAGTTGAGCTTCTTGTAGAGCTTCTCATCGCCGGCCGCGGACAGGATCAGGCCGCCCCGGGGGCCGCGCAGGGTCTTGTGCGTGGTGGTGGTGACCACATGCGCATGCGGCAACGGGCTGGGATAGATGCCGGTGGCGACCAGGCCGGCCACGTGGGCCATGTCGACCATCAGCCAGGCATCGACCGCATCCGCAATCCGGCGCATGCGCGCCCAGTCGATGGCGCGCGAATAGGCCGAGAAGCCGCCGATGATCATCTTCGGCTTGTGTTCCTGCGCCAGGCGTTCGATTTCGTCGTAGTCGAGCCGGCCGGTTACTTCGTCGAGACCGTACTGCACGGCGTTGTAATGCTTGCCGGAGAAGTTGGGCGCGGCGCCATGGGTGAGATGGCCACCGGCATCCAGGCTCATGCCGAGGATGGTATCGCCCGGCTTGACCAGCGCCAGGAACACCGCGGCGTTGGCCTGGGCACCGGAATGCGGCTGCACGTTGGCGAAGTCGCAGTTGAACAGCTGACAGGCGCGGTCGATGGCCAGTCTTTCGGCCACGTCGACGTATTCGCAGCCGCCGTAGAAGCGCTTGCCCGGATAGCCTTCGGCGTACTTGTTGGTCAGCTGCGAGCCCTGCGCTTCCATGACGCGCGGACTGGTGTAGTTCTCCGACGCAATCAACTCGATGTGGTCTTCCTGGCGCTGATCCTCGTCGGCGATGGCGGCCGCCAGTTCGGGATCGAATTCGGCGATACGCTGATCGGCATCAAACATGGTTGAAGGCTCCGTTGCGACAATACGAAAGAAATCTCACACGAGCGCTCGCGGCGAGCGCGCGGCCGGCCTGTTCAGCCCGGTAACGGGCCCGCTAGTCTAGCGCAGACCGCGAGCCCGCTTCAGCATCGGCTCAGCCGGCCGCGTCGCCGCCGGATTCGCCGGCCGCCGGCTTGGCGCGCAGACGGATGCCGAGCTCGCGCAGCTGCGCGGCGTCGGCCGTCCCCGGCGCGCCGGTCAGCAGGTCGGTCGCGGTCTGGGTCTTCGGGAAGGCGATTACCTCGCGGATCGAGTCCGCGCCGGCCATCAGCATCACCAGACGATCCAGGCCGAAGGCGATGCCGGCATGCGGCGGCGCACCGAACTTGAGCGCTTCCAGCAGGAAGCCGAATTTCTCTTCGGCCTCCTCGCGCGTGATGCCCAGTACCTCGAAGGCGGCCTGCTGCATCTCGGGCGAGTGGATACGCACCGATCCGCCGCCGATCTCCGAGCCATTCAGGACCATGTCGTACGCCTTGGCCATCGCCTGGTGTGGCGCCGCCTTGAGCGCTTCGGGGTCGTCGACCGCGGGCGCGGTGAACGGATGATGCGCGGCATACCAGCGCTTGGTGGCCTCGTCGTATTCGAACATCGGCCAGTCGACCACCCACAGCGGGGCCCAGTCGCCCTGGACACGGCCCAGATCGTGGCCGAGCTTGACGCGCAGTGCGCCCAGCGCGTCGTTGACCACGCTCGTGGCATCCGCGCCGAAGAACAACAGATCGCCGTCGGCCGCGCCCGTGCGCTCGACGATGCCGGCGACCGCGTCGTCCGACAGGAATTTGAGGATGGGCGAGCTCATGCCCTCGCGGCCCCTGGCGACGTCGCTGATCTTGACGTAGGCCAGACCCTTGGCGCCGTAGCGGCCGACGAAGTCGGTATAACCGTCGATCTGCTTGCGCGTGAGGCTGGCGCCGCCCGGCACCCGCAGCACGGCCACGCGGCCGGTGTCGCTGTTGGCCGGGCCGGAGAACACCTTGAACTCCGCATCCGCGACCAGGTCGGCGATGTCGACCAGCTCCAGGTCGATGCGCAGGTCCGGCTTGTCGGAACCGAAGCGCCGCATGGCCTCTGCGTAGGGCATGCGCGGGAACGGGTCGGGCAGTTTCACCCCCAGCACGTCGTCGAACAGTTGGCGAATCATCCGTTCGTTGATGCCCATGATGTCGTCGGCATCGACGAACGAGGCCTCGATATCGATCTGGGTGAATTCGGGCTGGCGGTCGGCGCGCAGATCCTCGTCGCGGAAGCAGCGCGCGATCTGGTAATAGCGGTCCATGCCGGCGACCATGAGCAGCTGCTTGAACAGCTGCGGCGACTGCGGCAGCGCGAAGAAATGCCCCGGCTGGGTACGGCTCGGCACCAGATAGTCGCGCGCGCCTTCGGGCGTCGCGCGGGTCAGGATCGGGGTTTCGATATCGAGAAAGCCGAGATCGTCCAGCGCGTGACGCACGGCGCGGGTGACCTGCGCGCGCAACTGCATATGGCGCTGCATGCGCGGCTTGCGCAGCTCGACATAGCGATAGCGCAGGCGCGCGGCGTCGCCGACCGTCTCGGTCTCGTCGAGCTGGAGCGGCGGCGTTTCGGAGGCGTTGAGGACTTCCAGCGATGTGGTGTAGACCTCGATCTCGCCCGAGGCCAGATTCGCATTGACCGTGCCTTCCGGGCGCGCCCGCACGCGGCCGGTGACCTTGATCACGTATTCGCTGCGCAGGCGCTCGGCGGCGGCGAAGGTTTCGGCCTCGTCGGGATCGAACACGACCTGGATCAGCCCGCTGCGATCGCGCAGATCCACGAAGATCACCCCGCCATGGTCGCGGCGCCGGTGCACCCAGCCGCAGACGGTGATTTCGCTGTCAATCGCAGCGGCGGTGACTTCGCCGCTGTAGTGGGATCGCATCATGGCGCGCGCCTCAAGCCTCGCAAAAGAGCGCGAGTCTACCAAGAGCCCGGCCCCGGCCGGTAGCCCGGCGTGAATAATTCGGCTCGAGCCGCGCGCTTGGCAGGCGCGGCTCGCCCCCGGCATCAATCGCTACCGGCGCTCGACGACTTGGGCGCCGGTTTCGCGCTTTTCGACTCGCCGCTCGCCTTGCTGCCCGCATCCGCGGATTTCGACTCGCCGCCGGACGATGCGCCGCCACTCGACGATTCGCCGGCCGAAGACGGCTTCGACGCATTGCCGTCGCCGGTGACGTTGCGACGATTATCGGATTTGAAGTCGGTCTCGTACCAGCCGCCGCCGGCCAGACGAAAACCCGCGGCCGAGACCTTGCGCTTGAGCGCGGCCTGGCCACAGGCCGGACAATCGGTCAGCGGCGCATCGGACAGCTTCTGCAGCTTCTCCAGCGGCTCACCACAATTCGTACACACATATTCGTAAATCGGCATTTCCGGGCTCCCAGTGCCAATCGTCGGATTGAAACGCGGCGTATTCTATCCCACCGCGCGCAATGCGCCAGAGGCGGCGGAGCGTCCGATGCCGTAATACGAAAAACCCGCGGCGGCGACATACGACGGCTTGTAGATGTTACGGCCGTCGACCAATACCGGCTGCCGCATGCGCCGCGCCAAGTCGTTGAAGTCCGGCGTCCGGAAAATATGCCACTCGGTGACCAGCACGAGCGCATCGGCATCCGTGGCGGCCTCCTCGGCGTTCCGGCAAAGCACGAGATCATCGCGCGCCCCGTAGATGCGGCGCGTCGCCTCCATCGCTTCGGGATCGAAGGCATGCACCGTGGCGCCGGCCTGCCAAAGCGCTTCCATCAGGGTACAGGCCGGCGCTTCCCGCATGTCATCGGTATTCGGCTTGAACGCCAGGCCCCACAGCGCAATGGTCTTGCCGGCCAGGTCGCCGCCGAAGTGCGCGTGCAGCTTGTCGAACAATACCGTCTTCTGACGGTTGTTGACGCGCTCGACGGCGTTGATGATCTCGGTGTCGTAGCCGATCTTGGCCGCGGTGTGCGCCAGCGCGCGTACGTCCTTGGGGAAACAGGAGCCACCGAAACCGCAGCCCGGGTAGATGAAGTGATAGCCGATGCGATGATCGGCGCCTATCGCCTTGCGCACCTGCTCGATATCGGCTTCGAGCCGGTCGGCCACCTGCGACAGTTCGTTCATCAGGCTGATCTTGGTCGCCAGCATGATATTGGCCGCGTACTTGGTCAGCTCGGCCGAGCGGAGATCCATCACCATGGTGCGATCGTGCTGGCGATTGAACGGCGCATACAGGGCACGCAGATGATCGGCCGCGCGCTCGTTGTCCACGCCCACCACCACGCGATCGGGCTTCATGAAATCGTCGATCGCAGCCCCCTCCTTGAGGAATTCCGGGTTGGAGGCCACGTCGAACGCCACCGTCACGCCGCGCGCGGCGATCGCCTTGGCCAGCTGTTCGCGCACCCGGTCGGCGGTACCCACGGGCACGGTCGACTTGGTGATGACCAGCCGATAATCGTTCATGTGCTGGCCGATCGTCTCGGCGACCTTGAGCACGTACTTGAGATCGGCGCTGCCATCCCCGTCCGGCGGCGTGCCCACAGCGATGAACTGGAGCATGCCATGCTCGACGGCGGCCGCGGCGTCGGTCGTGAAACGCAGGCGGCCGGCGTCTACGTTTTCGTGCACGAGCGCTTCCAGCCCCGGCTCGAAGATCGGGATTTCACCGCGCGTCAGCCGCGCGATCTTGTCTTCGTCGATATCCACGCACACCACATGATTGCCGCTGTGGGCCAGGCATGCCCCGGTGACCAGGCCGACGTAACCGGTGCCGAAGATCGTGATGCGCATGATGACCCCTTGTGCTGAGTAGGCGGGAAAGCAGTTGGACGGTTCGCCAGTATGGGTTTTATCGACAATGAAGCGAACGCGCAATGCGCACAAAAAAAGGCCGCAAACCCTGCGGCTTGCGGCCTTTGGCCATTGACGAAAATGGCGTCCCCAAGGGGATTCGAACCCCTGTCGCTGCCGTGAAAGGGCAGTGTCCTAGGCCTCTAGACGATGGGGACTGACTTTGGTGGAGCCAGGCGGGATCGAACCGCCGACCTCAACACTGCCAGTGTTGCGCTCTCCCAGCTGAGCTATGGCCCCGATGACCTTGCGAGCGGCGCATTATAGACACGCGATCCGCCGTTGCCAACCCTCCGCTTGATTATTTTTGTACGGCCGAGATCAGCACCTCGATCACGCGATCCTGATCCGCGCTGTCGAGATAGGGATGCATCGGAATGCTGAGCACGCGCCCGGCGGCCGCATCCGATTCGGGCATCGGCGCATCCGAATACAGCGGCGGTTGACGATTGAGCGGCACCGGGTAATACACCGCGCTCGGAATGCCGGCGGCGTCGAGCCGGCTGCGAACGACATCGCGATCGTCGACCTGGAGGGTGTACTGTGCATACACGCTGGTGGCGCGCTCATCGAGTACCGGGGTGACGACATGCCCGGCCAGCCCCTCTCGATAACGCGCCGCCACACGCTCCCGGCGCATGACCTCATCGTCGAACACGTCCAGCTTGGCCAGCAGGACCGCTGCCTGCAGCGTATCGAGCCGGCCATTGATGCCAAGCATCGGGTGGTGATAAGGCGCCGTCTGTCCGTGATTGCGCAACTGACGCATGCGTTCGGCCAGATCGGCATCCGTGGTGAACGCCGCCCCGCCGTCGCCGTAGCACCCCAACGGCTTTGCCGGGAAGAACGAGGTCGCCGCCAATAGCGAAGCGCCGCACGAGCGTTGCCCGGCAAACGTCGCACCGAAACTTTGCGCACCATCCTCGATCACCGGAAGGCCGTGGCGCTCGCCGATGGCGTTGATGGCCGGCATATCGGCCATCTGCCCGAACAGGCTCACCGGCATTATCGCCTTGGTGCGCGGCGTGATGACGGCCTCGATGCGGCTGGCATCGATGTTGTAGGTCGACGGATCGATATCCACGAATACCGGCGTCGCGCCCAGCAGGCCGATCATCTCGCCGGTGGCGATAAACGTGAACGGGCTCGTGATCACCTCGTCCCCCGTGCCGATGCCCAGCGCCATCAGGGTCACCAGCAACGCATCGGTGCCGCTGGAAAGCGCCACGCAGTGCGCTGCCCCCGTGTATTCAGCCAGCCGCCGCTCCAGCGTCTCGATTTCCGGGCCGTTCACGTAGCGGCCATGATCGAGCACGGCATGGATGCCCGCATCCACCTCTGCCTTGATGCGCCGATACTGCGCCTGAAGATCGATCAACTGCATGACGGCCACCCCGAAGCCCGGAAACTGTTGCCAACCCGCGGGGAGTCTAGCATCGGCCCCGCTGAACGCAGGCGATATACGTTGACCGCCGGAAAAAGCGCGGATAAACTGCGCGTCCTCGGGCGGTTAGCTCAGCGGTAGAGCACTGTCTTCACACGGCAGGGGTCACTAGTTCGAATCTAGTACCGCCCACCAGATAAAACAGGGGCTTAAGCGATCCGCTTGGCCCCTTTTTTTGCCTGGGGCGCAGTGAGGGACTGGTTTTGCACCTTCATCGGCGTTTGCCGTATTCGTTGCATTGGACAAAACGCTGCAATCCGCGGAGCCACTGCTTAGCGATTCGGAACTGACTAAAAAGAAGCAGGCTTCAAAAGCTCGCTGGCGCTTTGTCACGCGCGCATTACCAACGGTGTTCGAGTGCTGCCCAAAAGCACAGCCTACTTGAATACGATCGTCTAGCCGGGATCAACTCGGCATTGACTGTCGCCATTTGGCGATGACCAAGGCGCCCTTTTGCGGAAAACACCGGGCCCAGCCCGAACTGACCGGCGACCGAACCGCGCCCCGTAGCGGGCTCAATCGCTTTCACCGATTACTGCTGCCCAAGCTAAAGCGTGTCTATACACATATTTGGCCACGCTGCATTTCGTGCTCGGCGTCGGCACTCAACATGACTTCTACTGGGATAAGCTTGCCCCATTCAATCGACGGTTCGCTGGCACGGTGTTTCCCTCAAACGGTCTCACTCATCGCCTCTTCAGCAATACGCATGAATACCTTGATCATATTATCGACTTGGATTTCGGGTCGCCGGGCATGCTCGAGGGCCGCGTCGACATAAGCAGCGTAACGGTCGTCGTCATCCCATATCTCGGACAATGCGCTCGCCCACTCATCCACGCTGGCGTCCGGGGCAACAAGAACCCCACCCCGTCCCACCGACTCGGGCAACCCGCCGATATCGCTAGCGAGCACTGGTATGCCGTTGACTTGGAGTTCCGTAGCGACCCGGCCCCAGGCTTCACGGCATTGGCTAGGCATCAAACCGACCTTCGCCTCCTGATAGAGATCCCTCATATCAGACACCCGACGGCGAATCTCGACGTTGCCCAATCGAGCCGCGCGTGCCCGAAGCGCCGCCATCCTTTCATCCGACAGGGGCCAACTCTCCACCATCAAGAACGGAATATCAGGCCGTCGCTCGGCCAAGCGAAACACGGTCTCAACGCCCTTGACCGCAACAGGATTAACGAACAAGGCCACCCGACGGCGCAGGGGTCCAGCGCAGCGATAATTAGTAAAATCAACGAGCGGCGGCAACGTATGCGACTTCACGCCAAACCTTTCTTGGCAAAGACGCGCACTAAAAGCCGAATTCGCCACCACCGTTGCCTGTTGCAACAAGGATCGAAACGCCGCCTCGCCGCCCACATCCTCCACTTGCCGATCAAATTCCACGTCTCGCAGATACCAGATGAAAGGCAGCCTTTCTTCTACAATAGCTCTCGCCAGATGGGATTGTCTTCCTGCCTGGATCACCAACAGATCCGGCTGGAAGCCACGGACGGCTTCCGGTATGCCTGCCGCCACGTCCCAGCCGCGATAAACGGGATAACCCAAATCGCGATCGCAAGGGCATTCCACGCCTAACAACTTGGCCTTAAGGCGGTTGAGGACGTGCACACGCCCCGAGGTTCCAAGGCTGGATAACACGCCCACCGCCCAACCCGAGCTGGCGAGGTTGCGGCAGAGATCGTGCGTCGAATATTCCGACCCGCCGGTCATCTGCGGAATATACGGATTCGTGGTGACGAATAGTAATCTAGCCAATGTATCCCCGCTCTTCCCGTACACATGTCTTGGCAGTTTCAACCAGACAACAGGCGCAAGCCCTTAATCCTGGTCGATAGCGCTGACAAACTTGACCGCACTTCAGTAAAAAGAAAGTGTCTGCTCAATCGAAGGAATAGTAAGTAAGCAAAACCGGAAACGCCGGCATCGACACTCAACTCGGCGAGTACCCCCCAAGTGCCCAGCGGCCCGGCGGGTTTGAAAACCATCAAGAGAAATTGCAGGGCGGCAAAACCCAGCGCTACGACAGCCGCAGCCCTGAGCGAGGCGAGCAGGTGCCGCAGGCCGATTTGAGCATACAGGCGGAACGCTGTCAGGTGCACGACCACCACCACCATTGATGTCACGATTCGCAGTGCTGCCACCATCTCAAGACTATACATTGCCCCGAGTAGAATTAGGGAAATGGCGACAACCTGAATGACGATCTCGTTCCGAAACTGTAGTTTAACAGCGCCCGTGCCTTCGTAGACCGATCCTGCGCAGGTCACCAGCATCTGTATACCGCGGGCCACGCAAAGAAGCTGCAGCACAGGCACAGCCGGCAACCACTTCTGCCCGTAAAGCAACAAGATAATGTTATGCGCGTTGAACGCCAGAAATAGGAGTGCGGGCCATCCGATCACGACCGTGATGTCGGTCGTGGTGGAAACCAGGGAAGTCAACTTTCGACCATCGCGACGCATCGTCGCCAACTCAGGACCGATAATCCAGTTCAGCGATGCCGCAAAGAACTTTTCAAAGACGATGGCAAGGCCCTGCCCCCGACTGTAGATACCGACCGGCGCAAAACCCAGGAGCCGCCCAATTGCCAAGTCGGGAACCGCTGCCGTTAGGGCAATCACGATATTACTGCTCGACGCGATTGAACCAAAGCTCCATATCTCTCGCCATTCTGATAGCCCGGGCCGCAGCAGGATATGGTCCCGTTCGAACCCCAGCGCCAGCACGGTCGTCGCCAAAGACCCGGCGATGGAGCCGTAGGCCATCGACAAAGGCCCGGCGCCCTGCGCGGCGAACGCAATCGACACCACCAGAGTGAGCGCGCCCCCGGCCAGCGACACGACCGTGGACTGCCCGAAGCGTCGCTCTCGCCGCAACACCGCAATGGCCGGCTGCCCGAATGGCAGCAGAACAAAGTTGACCGATAGCCAGCCCAGGATAGTGGCGATCATCGGCTCTGCGTAGAAATCGGCAACCAAGTGACGACCAAAGAAAATAATCGCCGCCAGCCCCCAGCCGATAACGATGGCCGTGCCGAACGTCGTCCGCAATATGCTATCAGTCAGCTCCTTCGTCTGAATGATATATCGACTGACGCCAAATTCCCGCAGCGCCTGCAGAATACCCATCGCAGCCATGGCTACGGAGTAGACACCGATCTCCGAGGGGAGCAGCAGATGAGCTAACGCAATATTCGCAACGAACTGTAGCGCGAAACTGCCCCCGGAGTGGCCCAAACTGATCCAGAAGTTGCTTTTCAGGCTCATACGAATTCCGCGGACCGAAGCGCTCAGTTATCCACTCACCGGCCTACTCTTTGCCCCGGTTAATCAGGACGGTGCAACCCTTTTCGGCGTTAGGGTCTTCTTTTTCGAGCCGGGGAAACGCTTTTACGAGATCGGCTATCAGCCTGCGCTCGCCCGGGCGGGCTGCATCGTCAAATAGAATCCGGCCGCCGACTGAAAGACGCGGCACCAAAAGAGCGCCGGCTGGTGTACGGCCGTCTTCGCCGGTGATAACGACAGGCGGCCCATCGACAAATGCCAAGTCGATCGTTTCGGGGAATTCTATCTTGCTCAAGTCATACCAAAGCCAGTGTCCCGAACCGACAGGCTGCCTGTTAAGCGGGGCTACAATCATCCGGACATATTCGTCCAATCCCAGATCGGCCAGCCTCTGACGTGTGATTCCGGCATATTTTTCGTCATGATCGACACTCAACACTTGCGCGTCGCCCATCTGCTGACAGTAACGTGCTAACACGATCGTCGACGCACCCGACCCACATTCGACAATACATTTGGCCCTGGCATCCCTCGCCTGATCGTAGAGCACCGTTAGAACATCCGGTGACGCGGCCCATCCACGTGTCGGAGGCAGATCCCCTCGCTTCATTTCGAGGCGTCGATAGAGCCCATCCAACGCCTCGATCTGTTGCGTCGTCGCGACAGAGGCAGCATCAACATGGCCCTGGACCCGGGAAGCGATGCGCGCGGCCCACATCGCCTTGCGCGCGGCGTAAATCACCACAATTAAAATGACCAGCTGAACCGCAAGTACAACCCAGATCATAGAGGCACCCGCTTAGGCAATAGATAGGACATGACGGCGATTAATTTACGAATATTGTCAACAGCGATAGCGCCAAGGGCTAAAGATCTACCCCAAAAAAAGCCCGTCATTAAACGATGGCACAAGGCCAGCTTTTCGTAGCATTAAAGACTGCGGGGTAGCAAAAGCACAGTCGCCCAAGCAAGCCGAAGCTTTTCACTAATCGGAAGCCAACGTATTAGCCGTGGGCGGCAAATTCCGATATCCCTTCTTAATTCCTGGTAGGACAATGCAACAAATGTCGGCTGCTATTCTGTCTAATTCTATTGAACCGACTTTCAAAAGGCATTATCAGCGATATCGTAGCTTCTCGCCCCCCCAAAAAACCACTTCAAGTCACGAAATAAAACCGAGGCGTTCATACCACTGAACAGACAAGGTACGACGTTACGCCCGCTAGATCGCGCGAGTCGAATTTCCTGAAACGCTTGGCAAGCTTCATGGACGCTGCGTCTTTAGCGGCATTTGAGTCCATGTCGCATTTTTCAAAAACTATACGATAGCCGCAGCTTTCAAGAAGTTTCACGTATTCGCTATGACGCATGCGATTCTGATAAAGCTGCCCTCTTGAATTAATCACGCGCCAAGACAATGCGTTATAACGCAGAAAGTTGACCCGAGAAAGGGCCTTATCCTTGTGCTCCCAGTGATCACTATTGTCTATAATATGACACATCACCCCGCCACTCTTAAGCAAGCTACGCTGTTCCTTAAAAATAATGGCCAGATCATCTCGCGCTATGTGCTCCAGTACCGCTCTCGAGTAAATGACGTCGACACTACCTGGCTCGAATTCGGAAATCCGATATGGCGCCACGTAACTCATGCGCAGGTTTTTCAATAACTCATCGAAATCACTAGAGAGCGCTCTGCCAAGCGAACGCGCGACCCCGTCCGGCGATAGACCAAGGCGTGCGGCGATTTTTTCGCGATTTTGAGAAATAAAACTCATAGCGTCCACTACGGTGGAGTAACTGATGAGTCTCTCGACATCCGTCAGAATAATTTTTTCGCAATCGAGAAGGCTGAGCAGCATTGGAATAGTAGGCTGCCAGCCTGTCCCCATTTCGAGCGCAACCTTTCCGGTCAGATCTCCATGATAGGCCCTGATTAATTCAATCTGATCGAGGCCTTGTTCCAGGGCCAGCCAATCGTTGTCCGGGTTTGTTCTATAAGGGGTGACAATGCGCTTATATTTGATCAGATCCTGGCGAAACGGCATGGTTGCCTTAATATGCGCCCAGATAATAGATTTTATCTTAGGGCTGTGTCTACGTGAATTCACAGGCTACGCACCGAGGGTTGAACTATTAAAACATAACGTTTTTTAATGCCAGGAAAGACCGTCAGACACGTAGGCATACTCACGCGACACCCCTGCACGCTTCAGCCCAATCTACGATACAGAGTACCCCTCAGGGTTCCGCGACTGCCAGCGCCAGGCATCGCGCATGATTTCGTCCAGGCCCCGCTCGGCGCACCAGCCGAGATCGCGCTCGGCCCGCGACGCGTCCGCCCAGCATTCGGCCACGTCCCCGGGCCGCCGCGGCGCCATGCGGTATGGCACGTCGCGACCGGCGGCGCGCTCGAAGGCGCGAATCATCTCAAGCACGGAATACCCCCGGCCGGTGCCGAGGTTCCAGGTATGCAACCCGGCCTCGCCGGCAATGGCATCGAGTGCCGCGCGATGCCCGTCTGCCAGATCCATGACATGGATGTAGTCGCGCACGCCGGTGCCATCCCGGGTGGGATAGTCGTCGCCGTAGACCGCGAGTTCCGGCAGCCGGCCGACGGCGACCTGGCTGATGAACGGCAGCAGATTGTTCGGCCGGCCCTGCGGATCTTCGCCGATGCGCCCGCTTTCATGCGCCCCGACCGGGTTGAAATAGCGCAGCAGCGCGATGGACCAACGCGGGTCGGCGGCCTGTAGATCACGCAGCAGCCATTCGATCATCAGCTTCGAGCTGCCATACGGGTTGGTCGGTCGCCCCGTGGGGGCTTGTTCCGACAACGGCATGTCGCGCGATTCGGTATAGACCGTGGCCGATGAGCTGAACACGAGCGTACGCAGATGGGCCCGTTCCATGGCCTGGCACAGGGTCAGCGTCCCGGCCACATTGTTCTCGTAGTAAGCCAGCGGCTTTTCCGTGCTCTCGCCGACGGCCTTGAGGCCCGCGAAATGAATCACCGCATCAATGTTCGAATCGGCGAATACGCGGTCCAGATGCGCGCCGTCGCGGATATCGCCCTCGATGAACGCGATCTCGCCGCCCGTCAGCTGCTCGACGCGATTGAGCGACTCACGCGAGGCATTCGAGAGGTTGTCGTACACCACAACCTCGTGGCCGGCCTCGATCAGCACGAGCGCCGTATGCGAGCCGATAAAACCCGCGCCACCAGTCAGAAAAACCTTCATTACAAAATCTTCCGTCGTTTGTTTCGTGCCCCGCCCTAGCCGCGCAGCGCCACGCTCAGCCCGATCAGGCCGAGCACCCAGACGCCAACCGCGGCAGCGAGCAATAGTTTGGCCGGGATCGTCACGCGACGCCAGACATAATCGCCCACCAGCACGCCGGCACCGGTATAGACCAGAGCGGCGAACAACGCCCACCCCAGATGGCCATCCGTATACAACCAGCCGGGCACTCAGTTCCCCTCTTCGCGCATGGCGACCAGCGGGCTTTCACCCGCGCGTACGCGCGCGCCGCAACGAACCCGGCATGGCAACGAGGCCGGCACCTCGAGCACGACCGTACTGCCCAGGCGGATACGGCCGATACGCTGGCCACGCTCGACATCCGCGCCCGGCGCCACCCAGGTCTCGATGCGACGCGCGGCCAGACTCGTGATCTGGCGTACCGCCACCGGCCCGATAACAGAGTCCAGCACGGTACGCGTCTGCACCGGACAATTCTTTTCACGCAAAAACGTGAATTCACGCCCCTCGCCATCGGTGTAGCTCGCCCCGAGCCGCTCCACGGCCATGACCCGGCCGGCGACGGGGCTACGCTGGACGTGCATGTCCCAGAATGACAATGCAATGACAATGTAGCGAGTACCATCGCGACAGTCCGCGCTGGTCACGAGGCCATCCGCCGGCGCCAGCAACGTGTCCCCGACCGGTATGATCCGCTCGGGATCGCGATCGAAGAAGGCGAGATAACGCGGGTGAAATTGCTTGTCCCTGAGCCAGCCACGGATTTGCGCTTCAGGCCAGCGCTGCCGCGGCGGCAAGAGCGGCCGGGTCAGCGGCGATGGATAAGGCCAATATCGCACAAGCGATGCCAGCGCGACCGCCAGCGCGCCGAGAACGACGAGCTGCGCGATCAGCGTCACGATATGTCGGCCGGATCTTCAGCGTGCGCGTCCAGCCAGGCCTGGAGCTCTTCGCACGCCTCGCGCACCGCCTCGGGCAGCCTCGACTCGCGGCCACGCGGGCGCTTGATCCGAATGCGGGGCGCCCGTTTGCCGCGGCGGTTTCCGAGGCCGATGATCTCGAAGATACCTTCGAGCGTTGCGGCCGGTGCGGCCAGAAGCGCAGTCTCGGAAATCAGATGTGCGGCGCTGCGCTTGCTGAGCCGCTGCCGCCGATAGGCATTGTGGATGACATACCAGGTGAGCGCCCAGACCGCGGCCGCATCGATATCCGGCGCACTGGCGATCGAAGCAAGCAACGAATCGTCGTCATGCTCGAATTTCTCGGCGAGAAATCGTCGCGTATCGGTTTCGTCGAGCACGCGGGACGCGCGCGCGATAAAGCGTTCGAACGGCTCGTAGAACCAGAGCACGCGCGCCGGCGAGAAACGCTCGACCAACGTGCCAATCGAATCGGATTCGCCGCCGGCGACGATAATCACCGACGGCGCCCGCGACTTGCTGATCACGCCACGCACCTCATCGTCCGGCCGCAGGCGCTGGTCTTCGAAGACCCTCGGGTCGAGCGCGCGATAGACGTCGGTATCGAAATTCGACTCCAACGCATTCACGACCTGACCGTTGGCGATATCCGGCGTGCCCGCCATAAACACGACCAACGGTGTCTCGTTGGCACCACGCCCACCCCAGAGCCGTTGATAGAGTCGCTTACGCAGCAGCAATCGTCGTCGACGCTTGCCGGCGGTAGTATCCGGCGTCGGCAAATCGCTGTCGCTCATTCATTCGCTCCGCAAGAAGTCTTTAATTCAGCAATTTAGTGCTATCGGATGATGAGATCATGCCATCTATCCAAAACGATTGTTTCGAGCCATTACGGGTCTCCCGTATCCGCCCCCAGGACTCCTCGCCTTTTCCGCAACCGGCGCGCTTCATGCCAAAGCGGATGGTCGGCCAACCAGGCCCCGAACATAGCACCGACCGTTAGCACAGCACCCGCGCAGATCAACGGCGCCCACAAATCGCCAGGTACGGGCGTCCAACATACCCGCAAGAGGAGCACAGGCGCTAGCGCGCAAACAGCCACCACGAAACTCGGCCCGAGCGCAAGAACATAATCTCGAGCCGTGATATCCGTGCAGGTAACCAGCCCGGTTACAACACCGGCGACGGCTAATGCTGTCGCCGGAACCAGCGCCGCGGCCACGGCGACTAAGCTGAAGTAGGCACCGCAAATCAGCGCAGTAATGGTAAGCATCTGCCAGGCGGTCATCCACAATGTAGCCAGACCCACTCGCCCTACCGCCGTAAGGAAATTCTGGTACTGCAACACCAAAAGAGCCATTGCTGAACTTATAGCTAAAAACCGAAGAATCGGCGCCGCGGCGTCCCACTGATCCCCAAAAAAAATACGAATAATCGGGAACGACATCAACGAAGCAAAACCCAAGAACGGCCATCCCACGCCAGTGATATAAGTGAGTGAACGCAGGAATAGCGTTCCCGCCTCGCCGCCGTCACGATGCTGACGGGAAAAAGCCGAGTAAGACACCGCGCCGATGGCTCCGCTGATGTTCTCGTTAAACATCCGAACAAGGCCATAACCCCGGCTGAACATCCCAACATCAACAAATCCAAGCATTCGGCCGATCACAAAGTCCGGTGCGGCTTCGCCGGCTTGGCTCATCATCGTCCCAACCGTGTTCTTCCAACCGAATTGAGCTACATGCCGCCAATTCTCCAGACCCACGCCGCGCACTCGGTACCGCCGCCCCCAATACAGGCAACCGGCCACCGTCGCCACCATGCCACAAACAGCGCCCCAGGCCGGGCTATAGTAGCCCCAGCCACACCATGCCAGCAGTATCGTTACTCCATTCTGCACGATGGCAGCGGTAATATTAATCTTGTAACGAATACCGAACTGCATCTCGCGAGCAAGCAAAGCACCCGTAGTCGATCCAATTGGCAACAACAGATAATTAATGCTCAGAATGCGCACAACCGTCGTAAGACCTTGTTCGCGAAACAAGTCGGCGATATAGGGGCTCGCAAGGAAAAGAAGCACCGCCAGAACCCAGGCTATAATCAGGGTTACAGTAAATGCCGAACGCTTGGCGGCTTGATCAAGTGGCTCCACCTGAACCAAATATTCCGTGGTGCCGAAGTCCCGAAGCATATGAACGAGATTAATGAAGGCTACGGCGACCGAGTACACGCCGATCTGCGCGGGCGTAAGCAACCGACTGAGAATCATGATCGAAGGGAAAGTGATCAGGAAGTGGGTGTATTGTTGTGCGCTCGAAAACATCAACGCTACGCGAATTGTTATTGGCTCCGGAACGGTCTCGCGCGACGCACGCCCGCGTTGAGGACGAAGACGCATTTACTCTCCTTTTGAAACTGCGAGACTACGCGCCGCGCTTATAGCGAGCCGCGGGCCCATCATGCTCCGTTCTTCGGCGAAAAACAGATTACATAAAAATATATTTCATGCACCGAAGCTTTCCGAAACATGCGAGTTATTCCAATACCAATTCTCGATACCCGCCTCTCCAGACGACAGCCTCATGAGTCGGAGGACGAATATGAGCAACGACCGCCGCAGCTTACGGCAAGCGTGTCGGGATCACGGCGAACTGCGGCGCATACCGATAAGTAGGCCGCACCGGACGGCTCATAAACCAGGCCCAGGCTGAGCGAGCCTTCGTGCCGCCGGAAACTACCGCCGATGCCAACCCGATCTGAAAGTTAGCCACAAAGCCAGTATCCGAATCGGGATATCCCACCATCGTTCCGGGCGGGAATTTATAGCCGTCCTTCGCGCGTTTCTTTCTCAGCGCCCTATTAAGCCCCCGGCTGCCACATCTAAGCCCTTCGAAGCCCGGGAATGTCTTTCTATATACTTCGCCGAAGTTCTTATATAAAGCAGAACCGCTCGTGTCACGCACTCTTAATGTATAATTAGTCGCTAACTCCGGACAAAACTGCGCTGTCTCCAATGCTCCCAGTTGAAATTTCGCGAAATAATTTCGCATTTTTCGCGCACCTCTGAAACCGAGATCGTCAAGGTTGCCGGCAGCCCAGGTGAAAAACGATTGCTGCCAGGGCGGTATGGAAGTTTGCTGATTTGGGCCAGAGCGCGGATACACGATCGCGTTTCCGCTTGTGTCAAGACCGAGGTGGTTGGCTGCCGGATTATCAGCGTAACGTTTGTTATACCAAGCGATATTATTGCTGACCACTTGGTTGAAATATTTCTTAAATGGCGAGGTATCAGGCAGGAGATAGGCGGCATCGCCCAGTGTACGGAGCCCCCACGCCTGCGCCCTCACCTGCTGAGCGTAAACCAACCCCTGCTTAAAGCCGCGATAAGCCGGATTCTGTAGTAGCAGCAGCCAATCTGCCCAGAAACTCAATTCCTGCTCATAATACCAGTCCCCAGTTACGAGGTATGCGACGTATGCAGGGGCGCCGTGATGCGCCGTCTCAGCCTGAAGCGGGGTGCCACAGTCGTGTCCGCAGTGCGGTAATAGCTCATCATCGGCTTTGGGGGCGACAGGACATCGGGAAACTTCGCCAGCACGTAGCGTGGTAGCACAAGGATGGCGAGCGATGGATAACGCTTCACCGGTTGCCTGTTCGCGGAAATGCACGCTATAAGCGCCCAGTGCATCGCTGTCAGCCAACATCCAGCGATAAGCGCGATAGTCGTTGGGATTCACCACGTAAGCGGAACTCCACTGGGGCAATGGGCCAATTTGTGGTTGCGCGCCAGTAGATCCCATATAGGCCATGACGTCACAGTGGTCCATAGGAGCACAGGTCTGTCGAACCTTCGAAAGCACGGCATTTGACAGCGTAATATCCTCATAGCGCGGCACTGCCGGAGTATCCTGCAGGTAACGGCGATTGAGCGCAGCAAACCAAGGCTGGGATGCATACTTGCCCCACCAAGATACGTGATGCCAACGCGCATGCTGATAGTGACTCAGCGATTGAACGCTAAAAGCCTTCTGCCCCGGTACAGATATGGTGGCTGCGTACTTCAGGTCATGAGGGTTCGCCGCGTAAGCCCAATCGTTCTCGACCACGGTGTCCACCCGCACCGTTTCCACAGGCAGCGGTCCATATGCGCGAACAGCGAAGAACACCATTAGGTGCGGGTGCGGCTTGCCCGCCGCATTTACAGGGGGGGCACCGATTACCCATTCGCTGGCCAAGGGCCCGTCGAGCCAACGGCGACAATAAAGATGCTTGACATCGGCGCACCCTCCAGCCTGCATAACCCGTGCGAGCAAATCGCGCGCGTCCAGCTGCCATGAGCCGCCAGCCAACTGAAACATGGCACGGCTATCGAACCCAGTGTGAAGCACATCACGAAGGCTGATCGATCGCCCGCGTTGTCTTGAGGGTGTCGCGGCCATCACGAGCGTATCACTGCGATCTATATGGCACGGAACGTCGACCGTTATAATCGCATGACGTACAGAACCATCGCGATTGCGCGCAGCTACGTCAGTCTGCGTCCTGAGCGTCCGATCACCGTCTCGCAACGCGATGCGGTAGCCAGCAGGCACATCCCCGGCTCGAAACGGCTGCCCGAAAGTAACCGGTGCGCTCGCCCGACAATCGTGATTCAGATGAGCCAAGCGGATACCCGCAACGGCATGCTGAGCGGCGTTTTCCGCACTCGCGGCTCCGCCGCCCACCAGTAGAAATAACACCAATGCGCCTGCGGAAATAGCGCACATAACGCGGCATCGCCGGCGCCGATCAACTTGCGGCTCTCGCATAAACACTTCACTTATATGGGCATCTTGACCAGAGTCATTGCCGAGTAATTCTATTCTGCCTGAAATCGCCACACGGAAACCGATTAAACTTGATAGACTTCCGACCAGTTCAGAAGCCGGGTCTACCGTTCGAGGCAAGCTACCGATGACGCTCAGCGGGTTAAGAACCGAGACGCCTCCAGCCTCTATCTACGATGCCCCGTTGATCAGCGTCATTGTTGCCGCATACAACGTTGCTGACTATATTGGGCCATGCTTGGCGTCGCTTCTCGTGCCTGAAGCAGAAAACTGCGAGATCATCGTGGTCGACGACGGCTCTACCGACGCCACCCCTCAAGTAATCGCCGGATACCATGACCCACGGTTGCGCGTTATTCGTCGTGCCAATGGGGGCCCTGGGAGCGCACGCAATACAGGGCTGGAGGCCGCACGGTACGACTATATCCTATTCGTCGACGGAGACGACTGGGTTCAACCCGAATTAATACCAACCTGTCTAGCCTATATCCAGCAACATCCGAACGCTGATCTATTCGTGTTCGATTATGTGGACGTTATGGATTACGGCACACGCGACCGTATCTGTGAAGCCAACTTCTGGGAAGCCAAGTCTGCGCCGTGGAACAAGCTTTTCCGAAGAACGCTGATTGGCGATGAGCGGTTCGATGAAGACATTTGGTACGAAGATTTAGCCATCGTGCGTCCGTGGGTTGCACGCGCCAAGCAGCTGATACGAATCGACGCCATCCTGTATAACTACCGGTTCACTCGCCCCGGCTCGACCATGAACTCACTTGACGTCGAACGGCTCCTTGACTTGCCGCTGGCCATCAGCCGATGCGTAGCAAGAATCGAGGCCGATCCGTATCTGCTGCAGGCCGAACGCCTTGGCTTGGACTGGAAGTCGCGTCTTTACACTGTAGAAGCCTTTATTCAGGGTGTTATCAATCGGGGGCAGCAGATTACGGACCGCAAGGTCCGGATGGAATACGTAAAGCAGTTCATTGAGTACCTCGCCGAGCCAGAGTGCGTCGATACCCAAATCGTCCGGCAACACTACGGTCGCATAGTGTCGACGGCCAGCCGTTTTCACTTAGCGGGCGCACACAAGGCAGGAGATCTGCTATTACACGGACTCGGCGAAATAAAACGCGCTATCAGGGTTTCGGCTGGCTTGAGTTAATCGACCCGAGCGGCGACCCGGCGATCGGATGCCGACAGCATGGGCAATCCTGCACCACTCGGATATAGCTGCGTGAACGGATTAACTCTCCGATTCCGCCCTGCCCTTACGTCGGGTAGGCTTATTTCGCACGAGCTTCGGCCTTGACAAGGCAACGTCAGCAACTCCTGCGATACACTCATAATCCGCGACCGAGCCATGAATCGACCGGTAATTAGGTGAGGATACGGAGGTCTTGATGATACCGCCTCGAACTCAGGGGATCGAGTTGCCGACACTTAGCGTTGTCGTAGCCGCTTACAACATTGCCGATTTCATCGGGGCATGTCTCGATTCGCTGGTGAGCGAGACCTATGGGGATTACGAGGTCATAGTGGTGGACGATGGCTCAACAGATGCCACCCTCGAAATCCTGGCTGATCGAAGCGCTCGATACCCACAGCTACGAATAATACAGCGCGAGAATGGCGGACTAGGTGCCGCACGCAATACGGGTATAGCCGCAGCCTCTGGAAAATATTTGACTTTCGTCGATGGCGACGACTGGGTCGAGCCCGGCTACATCGAGACGTGTTTGGCCGAAATCTCGGCCCACCCTGAAATCGAACTCTGGGTCTTTGATTACATCGACGTAACTTCCCACGGCCGTCAGCGGCAGGCCTGCGCCGATGATTTCTGGTCGTGCCGAAACGCTGCCTGGAATAAAATCTATCGTCGCGAACTTATCGGCGGAGAGCGGTTCGACGAAGATATTTTGTATGAAGATTTGGCGGCAGTACGGCCGTGGGTCGCGCGTGCGAATCACAAACGTTATTTGGATCGCGCACTTTACAATTATCGCAACCTGAGAAAGGGTTCGATCATGAGTTCAGTCGACACCACACGTTTTTTTGACCTATTCACGGCTGCCGATCGCTGCGTTGAGCGCATCGAGTGTTCGCTGGGCGCAGACCGCGCCCAAGCCCTTTTGGGGGCAGATTGGCGGCGACGTTTTTACACGAGTGATGTCTTCATGCCCGGCCTGGTCGACTGGCCACGCAAGATAGCAGAAGCACCGTTGCGTCGGCGCTATGCCGCAGAGTTTACGTCGCATCTCAACGAAAACACAGATGGCATCAGCAAAAGCCTCTTGGCGCGCGACTTCGGCCTCAAGATTGCTTTGGCTGCGTTATGTTACGAGTACAGCGCCTTAGGCGCCGGTGATTTCTTGCTCCATCGAATGGGACGTATGAAGCGACGATTGACGAGCCTCTTTTCTGGCAACCACCGTTCCGCATGAGAGCCGAAACACCTAGAACGCCTCGCTATAGCATTATTGTCGCGGCCTATAACGTCGAAAACCTAATCAGCGACTGTTTAGCCTCACTACTATCTCAGCAAGTCGACGACTACGAAATTATCATCGTCAACGATGGCTCCACGGACGGTACGCTCAACGTAATTCAGACATTCGCTGATGTCTCCAGAATAACCCTCATAGACAAATCAAACGGAGGCTTGAGCGACGCGCGAAACGCGGGCATCGACCAATCTCGCGGCGACTATCTTATGTTTGTTGACGGCGACGATTGGATCGAGCCTAATACGCTGCTTTGCTTAGAAAAAACGCTGAAACAGAAACCGGAATGCGATTTGCTTGTTTTCGGGTTCTACGAAGTTCATGGTAAGACCCGGTATCCGCGCCCGCACGTCGCCGACTTCTGGAAGATGACCAACTCCGCTTGCAACAAGTTGTTCGCCCGAAGCCTATTCGGCGATGATCGATTCGATCGCGGGATATGGTATGAAGACCTTGCGATCGTACCCGCGTTGTTCGCGAGAGCACGGCAGCCGACCACCGTAAACGAGTTACTCTATAATTACAGGCGGGATCGCCCCACTTCCATCATGAACACCGTCGATTTCGATAGAGTTTACGACCTGCCCATCGCTGCCATGCGCTGTATTGACCGGATCCAACACGACGAGGCCACCGGTCGTATAGTCCCCATGGCACAACACCTCGGCGAGAATTGGAAAAACCGCTTCCTAACCGTAGAGATATTCATTCCCGGCGTACTGCATCGCAGTCGCTCAATCACGGACCGTGCTACGCGCCGCCGCTACATCGCCGAGATGATGAGACGTTTTCCCAAACGTACAGATATCCGCCTGGACATCGTCAACAAACGATATGGTCGAAAAATGGCTCTCGGCGCCGCGCTCTATCGTTGTGGCTTCGACCATATCGCGCATTTCATATTGCACGACATGGGCGCCATCAGATGCTGGGCCCAGACACTGCTTAGATCGTTGACGGGAGCAAAGCGTGCCCGCTAGTACATCATCATATATGGTTCCGCCGCAGGCCAGCCTTCAGGTTTAACCTTCTGCTAAAGACGCAAGCAACGCTGCTAACTTGGCCGTTGTCGCCTGCCTGGAGTAACGCGCTACTCGTTCGTACTCAGGAATAATTCCGGCCGTTTGACCCGATGCAATTACCTGCAGCAAGCGCTTGATTCCTTCCACGATTGCCGCGACAGAATCGGCATCTACCCTGATGCCGGCGTTCAATTGATTGAGTAGCTCTGCGGTATCACCTTCCGGGTCGACCAGCGCCAGAATCGGGCGCCGCGTGCGCAGATACTCAAACAGTTTCGCAGGCACCTGCAGATTGAACTCCTTCCCTTGCAACAAAAGCAGACCGTCTACAGCCCGTTGCTCCTGCACTGCCAGCCGGTGAGGCAACCGAGGTTCCAGTGAAACGAGATCCTCGATCCCCCGCTGCTTTACATCGTGTCGATAGCGGCATTCGTGCTGGCTGTTGCGTAATATGATTTGCACACCGTTGGCATCAATCAGGCCCGCCTGCTTCAGTAACTTTAACGCATCAAACAACGCAACGGGATCGCGTCCCTCAGGATAGAGATGACCGCTGTGTAGCAGCCGAATCGGCCGCGTCGCGGCCGGCGATCCTTGTTCTCGCCCACCGGGGGGCTCGATCGATTCGTCAAACCCATTGGGAAGCACGCTGGACCGCTCCGCCAGCCCAGGATAGCGCCCTTCCGCCTCCCGGCATGCACCGGGGGTCACGAATACGACATGGTCCGCCCGGTTCATCGTTTTATTCTCAACCCAACGTTGCACCTGACGCTGTATCGGCTGACCGGCCGGCCGGACGGGATCACGAAATTCAGCCACCCACGGCAAACCACTCCATCTTGCGAGCACGCCCGCGATCAGATGTGAGGTCGCAATAGGATACGTCGACCAAATAGCCTCAATAGGATATCGGCGGATAATCTGCATACCGGTCGCAATCGCGCCTGGCGCCCAGCTGATCCAACGGTCTGGCATAGCGGTCACGGATAAGTACCGGCCCCGCCAACCCAAATGACGCTTGGCATCGAGTACGCAACTTCGATGCAAGATAGCTCGCTCAGGAGCGCGCGCCCCGGCATCACATTCGCCATAAGCAGACGCCCAAGGCGCAAGCACATGGGCGCGCCACCCGTAATCAGGCAACTGAGATGCAAACGCGCATGTACGGAAGGCTCCCGCCGATGCGGCGATTGGTGGATAATGAAAGGCTATCATCAGCACGAGGCGGCAGTCTCGCGACGAGGCCTTTATTGCAGTGGAAGGCACGCTGTGCTGGCCGCCTACCAAGGTGGTAGATCCTGTATGCCGTTCGCCCGCGCTGCCCGGCTGGCACGTGATCGCCGACTAGTCGACGCAGTAGACGCGGAGTAGGTCGATTCGGGATGATTCGGCGCGCCCGGACTTACCGGCAAGTGAGGCCTGCTTCCCGGCGTACTTTTTGCATCGGACGAACGCCCGTACTCCGCCACAAACCGAGCAGTCAAGGTCTGGATCACGGCGACCAACGCGATCATCTGATAAAAGATGTCGATATATGGCATCGGCAGCAGAGCGCCCGCAGCAACGAAAGCAATTAAGCTCACTTGCAACATACTGGCCAAATCACCGATCCAAGCCAGTTCAGGGCCCGCCCGAGCCTGCTTTTTCACTCGAGCGAGCCCCATATACCCCACCACTAGAATCAGCAAAAACAACGCCAGGCCCACGAAACCGAGTTCGCCCAAAACTTCGAAAAAGATGCTGTGAATTGCGCGATGGGCCGCGCCGGGCGGGCCGTAAGTATTCCACATGGAAGCGCTCGACCATACCTCGAACCCACCCCCAACCAAGGGGTGTGCGAGGGCAACGTTCGTTGCGAATTTCCACGAGTTGATCCGACCTTGCGCGGAAGTATCCTGATGATAGTGCTTGATACTATCGATGCGACTCGTATATTGCGCCGGCATTAACATGGCGATCGAAAAAACAAGAAAGGGCGCTACAATAAGCAGACCGATTCGTTTCCGGCTCTTTAGAATCAGCATGAATCCCACGATGCAAAGTGCGAGAAAGCCGCCACGCGAGTACGTGCCGATAACTGCCACTGAGGTCAGAGCCATCATGACCCAGAGTCCATTGCGAACCCAGCGGCTGTCGGTATAGATCTGCACATAGCGCATCAAAGGGATAACCATGCACATAACCATCGCGAACGCATTGTTATCGCGAAAGAAACTCGCCTGAGGCCCCATCACGTGATAACTGCCGCCCGTAAGCAGGGTAAAAAGCCCCCCTTTTGCCCCCCATAAACCAAAAGAACCGACAATGACCCAGATAACCCACTGGAGTTTTTGCCGATCTGTCACGAGCATAACTGTGACATACGCCATGACCATCATTTTGAAGAGCTCGGTGAAGCGATCAAAAGCACGGTCGAACAATACAGCCTGCGACGTGCTCACTGCAGTCCAGATCAGGAACAAGGTCATCAGAATAATCACGGGCTTCAAGCGCAGTGCCTCGCGCTGCCGGGGTTGAGCAACAAGGCCAGTCAAAGTGATGATGGCCACGATCATCACCCAAGGGAAATTGACAGCGAAGCCCCACGTCATTCGGTGCGGATTCAAATAACTGAACATCATCCACAGCAGCAGGCCGATGATCGGGCGCACGAATGCCATCGGGAGGGTGCCGGCCACAAACAGCAGCAACGCAAGGGAGCGCATCGTCAGCGAACCTCGGGAAGAAGCATGAGCGCGTCCATGAAGAACTTGGCCGCCCAGTTCGGATAGCGATCGGTCATGTAGCCCCCTTGGCGCGGATACGAACCGGCGATCGCGCCCCGCCGCTCCAAATCCATTGTGGCAAGGTCCTGCGTGGACTGCACGAATTCGATCGAGCGGCGCGCGTGGTGAATCCAGCCCGCGGTTTGATCGATGCGTGCGAGCTGCAGCCAGCCATAGGCGATCTGAACGTCGCCGGTCAGGCAACTCCACGGCGCCGCCGCCCGCCATTGTTCATCGAGCCGACCCGGCAGGCTGCCGTCGCGGCGCTGACACTGTGCGATCCGACCCAGGCCGAGGCGCGCCGCATCGACGAAGCGCGAGTCGCCGAGCCGCATGCCCGCTTCGAGCATCGCCTGCAGCGCGTAACCGAGCGTATGCGTCAGGGGCCGGCGGTTATCCTCCAGGTCATTGTTGTCGAGCCACCCGTTTGGACGCATCTGTGTCAGCGCCCAGTTCAGGTTGGCACGCGCGGCCTCGCTGTAGCGCGCCGCGTCGAGCGCGCGTGCGGCATCGAGCAGGCCGAGGGCGGTACGGGTGTTGTAGGTATTCAGTGGATGGGTGGCAAACGGCGAGCCGTGGCGGCGCCAGGCGCCGTCGTCGTCCTGGATGGATACGAGCCAGTCTGCGGCGCGTTCGAGCGAGTCCGCGAAACGCGGCTCGCCGGTGCGCTCGAAGGCGGCGGCCCAGCCGAAAAGCACCTGGCCGGTATTGAACACCGTGGGCACGAGCCGGGGCGCGGCGAGCGTGCCGGCACAGACGCCGCCGTTATCCATCTGGACATCGGATTCCCAGTGCGCCATGCGCGTTGCGCGATCGAAATAAGCCTGATCGCCGGCGTGCTCGGCGTAGGCATAGAGGGTGGGAATGATATAGCCGGTGGTTTCCGGGTAAGACGCTTCCCAGCGTTGGCGTCGGGCGTCGTAGAATGCCGGCACGCCGCCGTACTGGCCCACGTCGTGCGCATGCGCCAGCCACTCGGCCGCCGCGCGAAGATGGATCTCGGAATCGGACAGCGGATGGCGATCGCGCCGGGCCCAGCGCCGTAGTTCATGGCCCACCCAGCGCGGATGCGCGCGTTCCAGAAGCAGCGGGATCACGAGCGACGCACCATCAGGCGAGCCGCCCGGGCTCGCGCGCGATCGTACAGATCGAGCAAGCCGGGCCCCGGGTCCGACCGCCGCCAGAGGGCATCGACGACCCGTGCATCGCTCGGCGCAGGGAAAGCGATCGCCTCTCCCGCCGCGGCCGCATTGGCATCCGCCATCGGGTCTTTCCAGATCCGGGCCGGCGCGACGCGTGCCACGCGCGGGGCCACCTGGCCGAGCGCCTGGCGATAGGCCGCCCATGGCAGATTCACACCGTTCAACGTGGCAATTTCTTCCTGGTGGTCGGTGCGTCCGATGGTCGGCTCGATCATCACATATTCCCGGGTCGTCGCACGCCATTTGTACTCCATACCGGCCAACCCGACGACGCCCTGCTCACGAAAGAAGCGTGTGGTCAGGGGGATCAGTGCCGCGGCCGCCTCGGGGGCGGCGACACAACGCGCCGTGCCGCCGGTCTGGCGCGGCCAGGCGCGCAGTTTGCGGCCCACGAACGATACCGGCTCACGATCGCCGTCGCCCAGGCACTGCAAGCAGAAATAGATGGTCGAATCGTCGCCGTCGACCCACTCCTGAACGACCAGATCGTCCGAGACGGTGAGCATGTCCCGCAATTGATCGCGCGCGCCATCGATCGATTCGGCGCGGCAAGCCCGGGGAAAGCGGGCAAGAAATGCGCGCTGGCGGCCCGCGGGCTTGATCACCAGCGGCGGCACCAGCGCCGAGAGCCTGTCCAGATCGTCGATCGAACCGATATGGCGGGTGCGCGGAACAACATACCCGCCGGCTTCGGCCGCTGCGTGGAAGCGATCCTTGCTTAGCAGACGTATCACCGTGTCCGCTGGCGGCAGCTGGAGAACGTAGTTGGATTCGAGGTGTGCCCGTTGCCCGGATACGGCTGCGACTTTCTCTTCTTCGGTGAGAATCAACGGCCGTCGCGGGCCCGGCTGCCGCGCCGCCCAATCGGCCAGCGCGCCGACTGCGTTTTCCGGCTCACGGTCATCGTAACGATGGAAATCAACGTAACGACTCCGCGCGGCCGGCAGGTCAGGCGAACCCGCCAGCAGATGCACCGGCACGCCTGCGCTCGCCAGGCTGCGTACCACACCAAGCGCATTGAGCCCGCCGCCGACCACCACGGCCGCGGGCCGGCGACGGTATATCGAACTCGGACGCTTGCGAATCATCGGCCACCGTGCCCGGCATCCGACGCGCCCGCCGCGAGATCGTTGGCAATCGAGACCACCCGCCGCGCATTGGCGGCCCAGCTCAGGTCGCGATCGACCAGCGTCGCGCGGCCCGCCTTGCCCAGGCGCGCCCGCAGCGACTCGTCCTCGATCAGCCGCCGCATGGCGGCCTTGAAGGCATCCCGCGAGCCTGGCTCGAACAGCACGGCATCGTGGTCGGCTGTGAGAATCTCGCGCAGATTGGGCTGATCCGGCGCAATGATCGCCTTGCCGCAGGCCATGTATTCGAACAGCTTCAGCGGCGAGGCATAGGCGACTACATTGGGTAACATCGCCACATCGAACGCATTCACATGGCGTTGCACGTCGTTGCGATCGACCACGCCGGTCACGGTCACGGCATCGGCCACGCCCGCCGCTTCGGCCTGTTGCCGCAGTGCTTCGGTCGCCGGTCCGTCACCCACCAACAGGAAATGCAACGACCGCGTGTCTCGGTATTCCGCCAACAACTCGATCACGGCATCGAGCCCGTGCCACTCACGGGCGAAACCCACGAAACCGATCACCGTGGTGCGCGGATCAAGGCCGAGCCGTGTCTTGGCCGCGGGTGCATCCATCTCCGGGGCGAACCGTCGATGATTGATGCCATTCGGCGTCACCGTGATGCGCGCCGCCGCGACGCCCGCCTCGGCGACCTGATCGGCCAGAACCTGGGTCACGGCAAACACATGATCGGCGGCGCGCCAGGCGCGTCGCTCGGTCCAGCGCCCCAGGGACGCCAGTTTGAACCCACCGTATGCCGATCGCTCGGCAAACAAGGGGGCATTGATTTCTAGCAGCAGGGGCACGCCGAAACGGCGGCGCGCGATCGCCCCGGACAACAGCGACAGGTTGTAGCGCTCATAGATGACATCCGGGCGGAACGCGTCGATCGCGCGGGCCAGCCGGGCGTAGTCGACGGCGTTGTAGCCCAGTTCCATCAGTTCATAGATCGCGCCCGGAATACGGGCCTTGAGCTTCGACACCAGCCCCGACTCACCGCCGAACTCACGCTGATCGAAACCCTCGGGGCCGACGAGCCGCACCTCGTGGCCGGCGGCGCGCAGCGCCTCGACCATTTCCTCGATGTGTACGTACTGGCCGTCCTTGGACCCGATCCGGTGGTGGTACAGGATCTTCATGGCGTGCCCGAGCCCGTATCGTCCACCCCGCACCCATCCAACGCGATTCCGGTAAGCCGCGAAAAGATCGTCAATTGACCTCGGGTCGTAGGCGTCCAGCCGAACTGTTCGGCGTAGCGCCGGCGGGCTGCGCGCCCCCGCTCATCCAGCGTACCGACCGCCTTGAGGCGACGCCAACACTCGGCCATGGCGCCGGCATCCCGGGAAGCCATCAAATAGCCCGCCGGCAGACCGGTCATGATCTCCGGGATACCACCCACCGGCGTTGCAATGATCGGGCATCCACAGGCCAACGCCTCAAGCAAGACGTTGGGCATACCCTCACGATCGGCAGCGTGCATGAGCACGTCCGCGGCCGCGAAGTAACCGGGCAGATCGTCGTGCCTCACCGCACCGACGAAGCGCACGCGCGGCGCCACGCCAAGCCGCTCGGCTTGTGCTTTGAGCGCTGCCTCATCCTCACCCTGGCCAATCAACAGCAGCATTGCATCCGGGATTTCTGCCAACGCATCGATCGCTATGTGCATGCCCTTGCTTTCGGTCAAACGACCGACACACAGCCATACCTGGCCAGACAAACCTAAGCTGTGCCGCAGAGCAGCACGATCACCCGGCCTGAATCGGAGCAGATCCACGCCATTGCGCAACGCAGCGATGCGTTGCCGATCGATACCCAGGGTATCGGCCATGCAATCACCCAGCGCACGAGAAACAGCAATCAGCGCGCCGGCGCCGTCAACGGCGCGACGGATCTGGCGCCATGGCCCGGGCATCGATGCGATCACATTGATATCAGTGCCACGCGCCGTAATCACCACCGGGCGGCGGAACCGGCTCCCCGCCATGACGGCCGCCACGCCGTCCGGATAGACATAATGGGCATCAATCAAATCGAAATCGAAGCCGTCCCGGCGCAGCCGCGACAGAGCGCGGCCGATTGTGAGAGAGAGCGTATACGGAGCGACCGTCATGCCGATTTTGGGTATGACGACGTAGCGTGGATGTTCAATCTGAATGCCGTGACGAACTTCCTGCCGAGGCACAGCTGCCAGCCGAGCATAGCCGCCAAAGCGCGGATGCGAGGAAAAGAACCAGGGCACGGGCGCGATCACACGAACATCGATCGCGCCCGTTGCCACCAACGCGCGCAATCGTTCCTCGACAAACACACCGTGATGGGGCTGTTCGGCGTTCGGGTACAGTGTCGTGACGAGCGCCACGCGAATCGGACGCTGACTCATCAAACCGCCCCACAGGCGATGACATCGCCGCTTCGAGCGATCGCATCGCCGCCCGCCTCGCGCTCGAGAAACCGCGATAACATCAACAGCGACCAGATCACCGTGCCGTGATCGCGCCGGCCGCTTGCATGATCAGCCCATATCCGGCCGAGCGCGTGCGGCTCGAAGATGCCGGATTCGACCAGCGGGCCGGCGTTGAGCGCCGCGGCGCCGATGTCGCGCAACGGACCCCGAAACCAGTCGGCGAGCGGCACGGAAAATCCCTTCTTCTGGCGATAGAGGATGTCGTTCGGCAGGTGGTGCTCGAAACTCTTCTTGAGCAGGTACTTGCCCTGCCCTCGACGCAGCTTGTAGTCGGGCGGCAGGCCGGCGGCCCAGGCAACGAATTCGTGGTCGAGCAGCGGCACGCGCACTTCAAGACCGTGCGCCATGCTGGCGCGATCGACCTTGGTGAGAATGTCCCCCGGCAGCCAGGTCTTGTAATCGAGATACTGGGCGATCGACAGCGGGTCGTCACTGCCGGCGTTGGGCGCCAGATCGTTGAACAGGTCGCGCACGCGATAGCCGCCCAGCTGTTGCTTGAAGGCGCGGCTGTAAAGACGCTCCCGCAGGTCCTCGGCCACCATCGACACGCTGTGGCAATACGCTTCGGCCGTATCCATTGCCAGCGCCTGAAAAGTGGTCCGGGCGCGCAGGAAACGCGGCGCGCGATCCATTTTCGGATAAACGCGACCGAGCATGCCGAACAGCGGCCTGCGAATCGCGCGCGGTATCCGGGCGCGTGCACGGGATTCGTTGGCATGCAGGCGATAGCGGCGATAGCCGGCAAAATCCTCGTCGCCGCCGTCGCCGGACAAGGCAACCGTGACCTGCTGACGCGCCAGTTCGCAGACACGATAGGTCGGCAACGCCGAACTGTCGGCGAACGGCTCGTCGTAGACATCCACCAGCGTATCGATCAAACCGAAGTCATCGCCCGAGATGCGATGCTCGCGATGATCCGTGTCGTACTGTTCGGCGATGCGCCGGGCGTAATCGGACTCGTCGAAGGCTTTGTCGTCGAAACCGATGGCACAGGTCCGGACCGGGTCGGGCGAGGCGCCGGCCATCAAGGAAACCACCGCGCTCGAATCCACCCCACCGGAGAGAAACGCCCCGAGCGGCACGTCGGCCACCAGCCGCATGCGCACCGCCTCGTCCAGCCGGGCGTACAGCTCCTGGGCCGCGGCCCCGTCGTCCGGCGCATCGCGCGGTCCGAAATCGACGTCCCAGTAGGCCTCGGCGCGCGGTTCGCCCTCGCCGGCGGCCCAGGATAATCGATGCCCGGCAGCAAGCTTGTAGGCACCGGCAAAGATCGACAACGGTTCCGGCACATAGCCGAGCGCCAGATAACCCTCGATCGCACGGGGTTCCAGCCGCCGCGACAGATCGGGATGCGCCATCAGCGTCTTCAGTTCCGAGCCGAAGACCAGGTCGCCGGCGGCGGTCACGGCGTAATACAGCGGCTTGATGCCGAGCCGGTCGCGCACGAGATGAATGCGGCCGGATTCGGCGTCCCAGACCGCAAAGGCGAACATGCCGCGCAGCCGCTGTACGCACGCCGCGCCCCAATGCTGCCAGGCCCGCAGCAGCGTCTCGGTATCGCAGTGACCCTGGAAACGGTACCCGACGGCTTCGAGCTCGCGGTTGATGTCGCGATAGTTGTAGATTTCGCCGTTATAGATCAGGGTGAACCGGCCGTCCTCGGTCGCCATCGGCTGTTCGCCGCTGGTGGGGTCGAGAATCGTGAGCCGTCGATGGGCCAGTCCGCAGCCGGCGACAACCGTTTGATCGTGCTGATCCGGCCCGCGATGTGCCTGCGCGGTGTTCATCGCGTCCAACACGGCCGCATTCGGGCGTCGGCCATTGCCGGTAACGATTCCTGTCAGACCACACATGGCATGTTCTCCTGATCAACGCGCCAGCAACGCATCGTAAAGCGAGCAATAGCCGGCCACCATCGAAGCCACGCTGAATTCCGCCTGCACCCGACGGCGTGCCGCCTGCCCCATCGCCTGCGCCCGCTCCGGCGCGGACAGTACACGCGCCAGCGCCGAGGCCATGGCCTCGGGCAGGCGCGCCGGCACCAGCAGGCCGGTCTCGCCGTCCGCCACCAGTTCCGGATTGCCGCCCACGGCTGTGGCCACCACCGGCAGGCCGCTGGCCATGGCCTCCAGCACGGTCAACGCGATGCCCTCGGCAATCGATGCGCAGACATAGACATCGAAATGCTTGAACCAGGCGTCGGCGTCGTCGCGCTGGCCGGCCAGCGTCACCCGCCCGTCGAGCCCGAGCTCACGCACGCGACCGGCCAGGCGTTCTTTTTCAGGTCCGTCGCCGACGATCACCAGATGTAGCGGCGGCATGCCGCTCCGGGCCGTCAAAACGGCCACCGCGTCCAGCAGATGATCGAAGCCCTTCACCGGATCGAGCCGGCCCACCGTGCCGATCACGCGAGTCCCGGCCTCGATCGCAGGCAGGCCCGGCACGACTGCCGCTTCGCCGGGCGCGAAGCGCTCGGTATCGATGCCGTTGCGAATGAGCACGATCTTCGAGCGCGGTATGCGCACATCTCGCGCCAGCCAGCCCGCCAGATCCGCCGATACCGGCACGAAACGGCTGATGGCCGGCGCGAGCAGACGACGCAGCCAGCGATACCTGGCGTTCGAACCGTTCGGATCGGCCGCGTCTCGCCCGTGTTCGGCGTGCACGATGTACCGGCAGCCGGCCAATCGGGCGGGCACGGCGGCATCGATGGCGCCGATGTTGTAGCTGTGCACGATGTCGGGCGCGAGCGCGCGCAGACGGCGATACAGGCGAAGATAGGCCGCCGGATCCTTGCCCGGCTGCTTGTCGATGGAATCGACCGTTACCCCCAGCGCTTCCGCCCGGGCGGCCAATTCGCCGCGATCACGCAGACCGATGATGTGATGCGCATACCGATCGCGCGTTGCCGCAATGACCGCGAGCGCGACCGATTCCATGCCACCGACGCCGAGCCGGTCGATCACATGCACCACCCGGGGCCGTTGTGATTGGCGCGTCATGAACCCGAGCCCCCCGCACGCCGTAGCGACGCGGCCGCATCGGCCGCGACCCGGGCCAGCTTCGCGGGCCGGGGCCGACCGGCTTCGGAGACCACCAGCATGCCGGCCGGCGTCGCCTGGCCGAGCAACCGATCGATCGATTGCCATAGCTTGAAACGCAGCGGCGAGGGCGTCCATCGCGCCCCGATGCGATAGGCGTAGAGCAGCACGCGCGTGCCGTCGCCACGCGTCGCCTTGAGCGTCAGGGTGGTGAATCCGGCGCCTTTGCCGCCCACCTTCACGGTCGTGGGGCCGGCGACGACCTGCCATGTCGAGGCGTCGTAAAGCCCGCGCCGGATATCAAGAATATCCGGGCCGTCGCTGCCGGCATCGATACCCAGGTAATCGACCCGAATCGGACGCGCGATATCGCCGTAACGGCGGGTCAAATGAACATCCAGCCCCCGTTCCGGGGGGGCGGAATTGCCGTTGGAGCCGTCGTTCAATGCCCGGTAATCGGCCAGCTGCGCCGGCAGCGTCGCCGGCCCCGGCCGGTCGTCGCTTGCCGCCAGCAAGCCGGTCACCGCATACCAGGTCGCCGGCAGCACGATCAGTGCGAGCGTCACCGGCACCATCCAGCGCATGCGGGCCGCCCCATCCTCGGGCAGGCCGTGATCGGGTTCGGGCCCCGACGGCGGCGCCTGATGCCACGGCCAGCCGCATACGAACAGCAACACCAGGACGGTGCCGAAGAACTGCCAGCCAAAAATCAGATGGTCGGTGCCGGTCGCATACTGCAGGCCGAGATATTCACCGATCAGAATGGTGAAATACACCCGCAGCGCGTTGGCGATGATCGGAACGACCAGGGCGAAGCCCACGAACACCAGCCGCCGTCGCAGGCTGGTGTAGAACAGATGGGCGTAGAGCACGCCGAACGCCGTGGTGGCGACGAAGAACTTGATGCCACTGCAGGCCTGGGCCACATGCCAGGCCGAGGCCGGGGTATCGATGAAATGCCCATCCATGACGACCGGCACACCGGTCAGCTCGAGCGCCAGCACCGACAGATGGGCAGTGACCGTCTGCAGCGGCCCGACCATGAAATTGCCGAACGGGATCGCGAACAACAGATAGCCGAGTGCAAATGCGATCACCCCGGTCACCCGCGGCCCGTAGAACAGGTACACCATCACTGGCCAGATCAACACCGCCGCGATGTGGCGCGCCAGATTGATGTCCGCCACGGCACCCACGAGCCAGAGCGCGCCCAGCGCGGCCACGCCGAAGAAAGCGATCGGTCGCGGGCGTGCCGCCACCCGCGCCAGCCAGTGTCGTCGCCCCCAGACGAGAACGGCGCAGATCGGGAAGATCAGAAAAGCGTACTGAAAGGTACCGGTGTCGGCCCAGGTTTTGACAAGCGAGCGATAGCTGCTGGCGTAGAGCACAATGAACGCCACCATGCAGGCGACAAATCCCAGATGCACCGCAATCTGCGGGGCGGCGCCGGCCCGGCTCGCCGTCGCGCGCTCGATGCCGCTGCCCTGTGTCCGGCCTTCGCTCATAGTGATATCTCCGACTTGGGCATAACGTCCGGGCCCGCCGGGACGAGCAATCGATCGAGTTCGGCGACGCGCGCCGGCCACGCGTAGCGGGTCAGCACATAATCGCGTGCGGCACGCCGCCCGGCTCCGTCCGGCGCAGCGGTCAGACGGGCGATGACCGCCGCTGCGAATGCCTCGGGCGTATCGGCCACATCGCAGACCTCATGGTGCCCGGTTTCCAGCCCGGCCGCGGCCTGCGGTGTCATGACAACGGCCAGGGACATCGCCAGCGCCTCGAGCACCTTGTTCTGCAGGCCGCGTGCGATGCGCATCGGTGCGACAGCAACGCGCGCATGCGCAAGATAAGGCCGTACATCGGGTACGGCGCCGGTGACCTCCACGCCCTCATGTGCGGCAAGCGCTCGCACGTCGCGCGTGGGCCGCGTGCCGACGATGACAAATCGTGCCGCGGGCACAACGGCGCGCACGCGATCGAAGACATGCTCGACAAACCAGGTGACGGCATCGACGTTCGCGCCGTAGTCCATGGCGCCCGTGAACACGATCCGCGCCGCGCCGCCCCGGTCCGGATCGGAATAATCGGCCTCCGGGTCGAAATACCCGGCATCCACGCCATTGGCGACCGCATGCACGCGGTCGCTACACTCCGGCACCATGCGCCGGAAGAAATCCGCTTCGGCGGCCGACACGAACACGCTTGCATCGAATGTACCTGCCAGCCGGCGCTCGCCCGCGGCCAGTGTCTTCGCTTCGCGCGCATAGACCCAGCGCATCGGTGCCCGGGCGTGTCCGGCGTATTGGGCCCACTTGTCGGAATCCACATCGACAAAGTCGAGTACACGACGAACGCGGTCGTGCCGAAGCACATAAGGCGCCATGGTCGATGAGAACACCAGCACGGCATCGATGGCGCGCTCATGCATGAGCCGGTCGACCCAGGCCTGCATCTTCCGGTCGCGATAATAGGCAAAGCTCAAGGCCTCGCGACGGGCCAGAGCAGTCAGGCTCCGCAGCCGGGCCCGGCGCGGTGCAATCGGCCGTAACAAGACCTGATCGCACCACTGGTTCAGGCAACCCCGATGGGCCCAGTCATCGGGGGTGTCGACGAATGCGCCCAGATGCACCACATGCCGGCTGGAGAGCGCGCGCAGCCAGTTGAAGGCGCGAATCTTGTCGCCCTTGTTCGGGGGATAGGGTATGCGATGACACAGATAAAGCAGTTCAGCCATGGTGAGTGCGGCTGGTCATCGCGCGGCGCTGGCCGACGGATGGCAAGGGCGTCACGCCGCCGGGCCGAAACCGGTCGCTGCCCATCACTAACCCAGGTCCTTCGACAGCCAGGGGCCCACCAGGCACGTGATCGGCAGCGGCAGCTTCTGCCATGCCTTGATGAACATCGCATACTTCGGATTATTGGGGCTGATGTCCGGGATCGAGTCCAGGCCCGAGAGATAGTATTCGTAAGCCAGCGGCTCGGGCTCGAAGCCCCAATGCCGCTTGAAATGATAGGGCCCCGTATCGACCTTGCTGCGCCCGAAATCGAACAGGCGGGCGCCGCGCGCGGTAGCGTGCTGCATCAGCGCCCAGTAGAGATAATCGTTGGCCTTAAGGTCGCGGGCACTCGCCCCGGCGCCGGAGTAATACGGCAGGACCTGGTCGCGAAAATAGAAGTTGAGTACCGCCGCCACCGGCAGGCCCTCGTGGGTCACGGTCAACACGTCGCAGTCGTCACCGAACACTTGCAGCAGCTCGCGCATGTACTTCCGGGAGAATACCGGCGTGCCGAGGCTTCGCAGGTTGTAGGCATAGAGCGGATAGAGCCGATCGATCGTGCTGTCGATGGTCCAGTTCAGCCCGTTCTTGATGCCCTTGCGCACCACCGCGCGCTGCTTGCGCGGGATGAGCTGCAGGTTGTCCTCGTCGTTGTCTGCGAGTTCGCGGCGAAACGTGGTGTAAAGATCCTTGCGTGGCCAGTCGGCGTGTCGCGGCGTGCGTTCCCGCGACTCGAAGTAATCCACCCCGAGCGTGCGGGCGCGCTCGCAGGCGTGGGCATAGAGCGCCGACTCGGCCTCGGCGGTATCGGCCACCACGCCACCGTAGACACAGAACGGCGTCGAAATCAGGGCGTTGGCGAACAATCGGCTATTGACGTGGACCAGGGGCAGAATGCCCTCGATCCGACCGTCGCGCTCGGCGTACAGGAAATAGCAGCGATGTCCGAACGCGCGCTCGATGACCCGTTTCCAGCCGGCGCGATGAAAGAAGGTGGCATCGGCACTCGCCGCCACAAAGGCCTCCCAGGCGGTCTCGTCCTGGCCCAGCGTGTGCACCTGAAGCGATTCGGCACTCATGCGTTGCTCATCCTTGAAGCGGCGGCGTCGCTGCATCCGTCCTCGATCGCAAAGACCCGGTCCATGCGATCCCAGCGGAAATCCGCCAGCAGACGTCGCAGGCGAGGTTCGACCCGATGGATGTTGAGGTAATGGCGGAAACGGCGCCGGGGATCCAGCCCCGGGACGCGCGGCTGCTCCGGATCGACTTCCCATGGGTGAAAATAGAATACCGTCGGCTGTCGATCACGCCGGTTGACGCGCCGCAAGGCGGCGCGGGTGGCCCGATACGGATACAGTCTGAAAAAGCCGCCGCCGGCGCAGGGCAACCGTCGCCCGCCGATTTCCACCGTAGTGACGGGAATTTCGATCAGGCGGCTCGCCGGGCCGGGCCGAAACGGGAACCGCGGCGCCCCGGGCATGCCGTAGGCATCGTGCGTGCCCGGATAGATACTCGAACTGTAGCGGTATCCGGCCGCGGCCAGTTCGTCGAGCGCCCAGAGGTTGGCCGCACCGATCGAGAAACTCGGGGCGCGATAGCCTTTGACCGCCTGCCCGCCGGTGTCCTCGAGTACGGCCTTGGCTTGACGGATATCGGCGCCGAAGGTCTCGCGATCCTGATTGATCACACGCACATGATTCTGGCCGTGGCTGGCCAGTTCGTGCCCGGCGTCCACGATGCGACGAATCAGTGCGGGGTGACGCTCGGCCACCCAGCCCAGCGTAAAGAAGGTGGCGCGAACCCCGGCGAGCTCGAACATCGCCAGAATGCGGTCCGTGCTCGCCTCGACCCGCGACGGCATGCGGGCCCATTGCTCGAACGCAATATGCTGCTCGAAGGCCGAGACCTGGAAGTATTCCTCCACATCCACCGTCATGGCGTTCGCGCTGACGCGTGTGGGGCTGGATATCGCCTCGGGCTGCCAGTCAATGGCCGTCACGGCGCTCACTCCCGGTTGAATAGACGCCTAAGTTTATAAGCCGCGGACCCCGGCGCGACGGAGCTTGCCGCGCGGCGCTCGTTATCGGGCCATTCAGTATAGGCCGGGGTCGTCTCGGCGGAGTTTTCAGGCACGAGATCCCGCAACGTGGCTTCGAGCCGCTCGACACGAAGGATGGCATCGACCAATTCGCGGTGCGCCGCGCTGGTCTCGTGATGGCGCATCAACTCGGCCACACGCTCTTCGCCGTAAGCGCTGCGCAAGGCGCGTTCGACCGCGGCCACCCGTTCCAACAGCGGATCGAGCTGGGGCGAGGTCGGCGGTTCGCCGCCCTGCTCGGCCGCGTCGCCCATGCGCGCACGCTCATTGCTGGCACCATCGTAGATCAGGCCGTCGCTGGCGAATTCCGCTTCGAATTCCTCGATCGCCGTATCCAGGTCGTCGCGGGTCAATTCACGCCGCTCCTCCAGATAACCGAGCAACAGCAATCGGTCCATGATCTGATTGATGCGACGCGGAATCCCGCCCGACCACTCGTAGACGCGGTCGTATACCCCCGCCCCGAACGACAGTCGATCGGCACGCCAGCCCACGGTATTCAAGCGGTGCTCGATATAGCCCGGCACCTCCGCCGCGCCAAGCGGCTCGAGATGATAAGAGGCCACGATGCGTTGGCGCAGATGCGTCATCGCCGGGCGCATCAACAAATCGCGCAATTCGCTCTGCCCGACCAGCACCACCTGGACCAGCGCCTGACCGCGTGCCTGCAGGTTCGACACGATACGCAGTTCCTCGAGCGCCGCCGTACTGCAGGTTTGCGCCTCGTCGACGATCAGCAACGCGCGCCGGCTCCGCGCCGCCGACAGCTTGCCGACCAGATTGTCGAGCATCTCGTACTTGGCCAGTCCGCGCACGGCCACGCCGAATGCCGCCGCTACCGTGGCCACGACATTGTCGGCATCGATATTGGCCATAGCCACGCGGGCAACCAGCAGATGACGCGTCTTGATCTGGTCCAGCAGAACCTGGAGCAACAACGTCTTGCCGGTGCCGACCGGGCCCGTCACCACGACAAATCCCTCGCCCCGCTCCAGCCCGTAGATGAGATAGGACAAGCCACGGGTATGACTGGCGGTTTCGAACAACCGCCGCGGGTCCGGCATCAACTGGAACGGGCGCGCCTGAAGTTTGTAAAAATCCTCGTACACGGCTAGAACGCTTTTCGGAATTGCAGCGTGATCCGGTTTTCCTGATATCCGGGGCCGTTGCTCTCGTCTCGCCATTGCCGTGAGTAACCGACCGCCGCCTCGGCACTGGGCGAGATCGCGCGCACAACGGACACGCCGGCACTGTAGTCATCGGAGCTCGAGCCGTTGCCGAAATTACCGTCGTAATGATCCCAGCTCGCCGAGGGCACGATGCTCGTGCGCGCACGCACCGCGTAGCGGGTGTCAATCTCGAGGCCGTGGCTGCGGCTGTCGGTCACGCCCGGCGAGCGGTAATTCTCGCGCTGTGCGTAGCCCGTAACCTCGGTGTGGGTCAGAGCCGTATGGAAACCGATGCGCCCCTGCCAGCGCTTGCGTATGTATGTGCCGCGATTGAGCAGTGAATTAGTGCCGTTGTAGCCGGCCCCGCCGCCACCCAGCAAGTTGCCGATCGACCCCACCGAACCGAAGGCATAGCCGGACCCGGCGCTATTGAGCGCATCGAGGCCGGGCGAAGACGGATCTTCGCTGTAACGCAGCGACAGATCGAGCAGGCGACCATGGTGCGATGCCGCCAATGAGTAGCTGGCGCCATAGAAGCGGTGGCCGTAGTTCACTTCCAGTGAATTGCTGGCACTGGCCCAGCGCGCCCCCACCTGCCAGCGCGGCGCCGACCAACGCTCGTTCCTGCCGTTGCTTCGATATTTATCCTCGACCCCGCCCTGCGTGGTGAGCGTCAGCGTCGGGGAGACGCGGTAGCCCAGTTGCAGTGTGGCGCTGTCGAAATGCTGCGTCTGGTTGGGATTGCCGCTGTAACCGGGCGGCAGTGCGCCGGCACCGAAGACCTGCTGGTAGCGATCGATAAAGCGTTGCGTATTCCCGCCCGAGCTCTTTACCGCCTCGGTAACGACCTGTGCCTGCCAACTGAATGGCTCGACTTCGGTCGGACTGGTGATGCCGGCGGAGACACCTTGAACGGTCGTATCCGGAACACTGTTGTCGCCGTAGATCGATCGCCCGTAGCGATAACGCAGCATCCCCTGGCCCAAGCCACCCAGGGACTGGATTACATAGGGGCTGATATTCGTGTGCCAGGCGGTCGTTTTGTTCTGATTCGGCCGAATGATGTTCGAGCGTGAATAGCCCACCGACGGATCGATTACCTGTTGCCCGTACTCCGTATCGGCATCCAGATACAGATGGTTTTCAATCAGATCGATGGAGGTGCTGCCCTGCAGATCGTTGTAGATGTCGTTGTCGTGGCCATGATTGGCATAAGCCACCCCTTCGAGTTGATAGCTTGCCTGGCCGCGGATTCTGCCGGTCGAAGAACAGGCATCGATGCGCGGCGCCACCGTGGTGATGAAATCCGATTGCCGATGATGCGCGTCGAGATTGAGATTGTCGGTGTAGGTCTCGGAGCCGGAAACCGACGCCTGCACATAGCGCCCCGACGCTCGCCGGGGCGCCGCCGGGCGATCCAGAACCGACGCGGTGTCCGAACTCGCCACATCGCCCAGGCTCAAACTGGGCGCGCACCCGTTGGGTGCGAAGCCGCCGGCAAAGCCGAATGGATTGCTCGTACCCGGGCCGCCTGGCGCATAATCCTGGCTACTCGACGCACTGTTGCCGATGACAACCGGCCGATTGTCCTGGTAATCGCTGCCGGTGCCCGACGCCGTGCCGGTGCGGCTCGTCGCCACGCCGCCACCCCCGGAAGTGGCCCCCGTACCCGATCCGCTGCCGGCCGAGGCCTGCGCCGCCATCGCGTTCGCACCCCAGACCAACGCCAGGGGCAGCGCCATCACGCACACACGCACACACGCCGCGCGCCGCAGTGGGCCGCCGGTGGGATCGCACATGGGGATGACACGTGACGCGGGCATGGGCTTACTCCGTGCGCTCCGACTCGGCCGGGTACATGCCGTAATAGCCCGCGTGCCGCTCGCCGAACAACTGATGTCCCTGGCTCAGCACCAGACTGATGTCGGCCCCGGACGGCTCGATCAACGAAAGCGCTGCTTCGACCGCTCTTTTTTCGGTGTGCTCGGCGCGCACGAGCATAAGAATCTGCCCCACGTTGACCGCCAGCGCCTGGGATTCGGCGGTAGCCAGAAGCGGCGCGGAATCAAACAGTAGAATCCGGGCCGGATCCGCAGACAGCTCATCGAGTACCGATCTCATTCGCCGGCTCGAAAGGCTTTCCGCCGCCCGACGGCTGCGGCGCCCCGCCGGCAGGATGGACAGCCGGGCCTCGCTGGTCGGCACCACGCAATGCTCCGGGTCCGCATCGGCATGCGTCAGCAGATGCATCAGTCCCGGCTCGCGTTCAAGCCCCAGATTGCGGCTGATACCCGGCTTGGCCACATCACCGTCGATCAGGAGTACGGAATGATCCAGCTCGTTGGCTAGACTAAGGGCCAGGTTGAAGGTGGTGAAACTCTTGCCCTCGCCCGGGTTGGCACTGGTGATCATGATCCGGTTCGCAGCCGACGCATCGGCTGCCATGGCGTTCAGAATCGGCCGTTTGATCCGCTGCAACTCACGCCCGATCAATTGCGCCATCGACTCGGGCGGCAGCAATCCGACCCGGCGCAGCCGCACATCGTCGAGCTCCAGCGGCTCGCGCTGTCCGGGCTCCCGGGTATCGAACACGGGAGCGTCGTCGAACACTTGATCGTCGGCCCATTGCACCGGTTGCCGTCGTTCCTGGCGTTTCAGCCGCTCGGCGGCCTTCTCGACAATACTCATAGAACCTGTCCGGAGACGATGTTCGGAACCCACTGCACGCCCACCGGCAGCAGGACCAGCGCCGCGGCGAAACCGACCAGTAACGACAAACAGCAAATCACGAATACCAGCATCGACCGCCGCCGATCGGCGCGCTGCGCCGGGCTGAGCGCCAGACTCACGGCGCCGATCACGGGGAAACCGGTCGCCTCGGTCAGGTCACGCCGGCTCGAGAATACCGGGCGGATCTGGGCGAGAAACCATGCAAAGGCAACCCCGGCGGCTATCGCGCCGATCAGCGCCATGACCATTAGGATCAAGCGCTTGGGCCCGGACGGTTCGGCTGGCACTTCGGGCGGATCGATGACACGGAATTGCAACGCATTGCTGCTGTTTTGCACATCGGTCGACAGACGCGCGCTGTACAACCGTGACAACAGTTTTTCGTACTGGTCGCGCGTGACCTGGTAGTTGCGGCTGAGCTCGGCGAGCTTGGCCTGGGCGTCGTTCATCGAGTCGGCGCCAGCCTGCAGTTTCTTGAGTTGGCCCTGCTTGCGCTGGAGCGACGACTCGAGCGTGCTGATCTGCACCTTGGTGTTGTTGAGCTGATCGGACAGAGTAGAACCATTGCCGCCGCCGGACGATGATGCCCCGGAGGGCGCCTGAATCTCGCTCGGGTGGGCCCGCAGGCGGGCCAGCATATCCGTGCGCCGTTGCTTGAGCTCGGCAATCTGCCGCTTGGCATCAATCACGTCGGGGTGCTTCGGTGTGTAGCGCGTCAGCAACTGGGATAGTTTCTGCTGTTCGGCATCCAGCTGGCTGTCGATGCTTTGAACCTGCTGACTCTGGGCCGGCGGCACGCTGGCGTGGCCGGTTCCGCCGGCGCGCATCTGTTCAAGAATATTGGCCTTGCGATCGCGCGCGGTCGAAAGCTTGTCCTGGATCGAGTCGATGTCGGCGTTGAGCTTCTGCACCTGACTGACGTAATCGTTCGTCCCGGGCATGAGCTCTGCGTGGTTCTTCTTGAATTGTGCAAGCGTCTGCTCGGTCTGGTTGAGCTTCTGCTTGTACTTGTCGACTTCCTTGTTCAGAAACGAAACCGCCTGCGTGGTATCGCCGCTGTTTTTATCCGATAGGTCCATGGTCGTCATGATGCTCATGACTGCCTGCACGACCGACTGCGCCAGCCTGGGTTGTGAGCTGGTATAGCTGATGGTGTAGAGGTCGGTATTCCCCCCGCTGTTCTTCAGGGTCAGCCGCCTCTGCAGGCCCTGGATGAGGGCCTGCTCCTGCTCCGGCGTGGTCACCCGCAGGTCGAGGCCTGTCGAGCGCGCGATATCACGCAGGTGGGGGCGGCTGAGTACCGTCCGGATCAACAGACTGACCTGCTGATCGGTGTCCGGCGTGATCGCCATCCCCCGCAGCAGCGGGTCGATCGCCGATTTCGTGTCGATGTGCACGCGCGCCGAGGAGCTGTACTGGTCCGGCAGGCTGTACACATACAACCAACCCACCAAGGCAATAAGCCAGGCAATCCCCAGCGCGACCCAGCGAAAACGCCAGATATTGCGGAGCTGACCCAGGACGAGTGAGAGGATTTCCTGCATGGTCCTCGCTCAGATTAGCGCGCGATAGTGCAGGCCGTTCGGCCAGCACTATCGCGCCGGATTCTAGAAGTAGGTGCGGGGAATGATCACGACATCGCCCGGATGGACCGGGACGTTGTCGTTGATGTTGCCGTTGAGCAGGTCCGCAATATCCACGTTGAAGGTTTTCGTGTGGCCATTTTCGTGCCGTACGAGCTTGGCCCGATTACCGGCAGCAAACTGGGTCAGACCGCCGACGTTGATCATCACGTCCAGCAGTGTCATGCCGGTACGGTAAGGCATCGACTGTGGCTGCGCGGCCTCGCCCACGACCCGAACCTGGTCGGCGTAGGTGCCGTGAAACTGGGTGACGATCACCGTAACGCGTGGGTCGCGCACATACGCCGAGAGCGCGTTCTGCAGATCGCTGGCAAGTTGCTTGGGCGTTTTGTTCGCCGCTTTCATGGACTGCACGAGGGGGATGGATATCTCCCCGTCCGGCCTGACCGGCACCTGCATGCTCAGGTCGGGGTTGTTGCGGACATAAATCTTCAGCTGGTCGCCCGGGCCGATGCGATAGGTGCTGGTCGGTGCCTGGCCCTTGAGCGCCTTGGGCGGCGCCGAGGCACAGCCTGCCATCAGACCGGCCATGAGAATCGCGGCCACCCAGGTCAGAAACAAACGATTTCGAAACACTTTGCCATCCCCCATAGGCCGACACGGCCCGAGACTGTCATTACCCGGCCTTGCATCCGCCCGAGTCGGTTACGGTTGGTCGACGCTTTCGCCCCCGAAGTCCTGTTGTGCCCGTCACGACATGCCGGGCCCCGATTTTCCGCATCATGCCGCTGACTCCGTCTGATTGTAAATGAAATTCCCCGGTTGCCGGGCAAACCGGGCTAACCGGTGCCCGCGCCGCCGGCCAGCCGGTTCAATATCTTATGCGCGTGACTCGTTTCGTCCGGGCTCAGGCCGGCGGCAACCGCCTGGCCGAGCAGGGTTTTCGCGCGCTGCCTGTCGTTCGGCCTGCCACGAGCGGCCAGGGCCACGCCCAGGTGATACCGAATTTCGGGACTGTTTTTACCCGCCGATTTTTCGGCCGCTTCGAGCAACGCGATACCCGAATCCTGCTGCCCCTGGGACACCAGCATCCAGCCCAGTGTATCGGTCACCGCCGCGCTGTCCGGGGCCTCATCGTGTGCCTTGCGGGCGTAGCCGAGTGCTTTCTCGGGATGACTTTTCGCATTGATGAGCGCGAGGTTGTTCAGTGCAATCACGGCGCCGGGATGGGCCGCAAGCACCTTCTGATACAACGACGCCGCGCGCTCGGTCTGATCATTCTGCTGATACCAGGCGGCCAGCTGCAGAGCTGCCGTGGCATCCCCCGGGGCCTGCTTCAGCCATTGCTCGAGCGGCTGCGCGGGCTTGTCAAGCCGGCCGGCCCGGCGCGTGTCAAACATGGCCATGGCCAACCGGGCACCGGGTTTTTTCCGATAAGCCCTGGCGTAGGCGGCATCGGCCTGCTTGAAGCGCTTGGCCGTACGCAGGACATCGCCACGGAGCACGTCCGCATCGAAATCGCGCCCGGCCTGCCGCAGCGCGGTCACCTGCGCCAGCGCCGCATCCGTGTTGCCGGCATCCGCCTGGGCCAGTGCCAGCACGCTGGCCGCGGGCCAGAATTCGGGGGATTGCCGGCGCAGTTTCTGCAAACGCGCGATGCCGGCCTGGCGTTGGCCGTACGACAACTCGGCCTTGGCGACAGCCAGGGCGAGGTCGGGACGGTCGGGCGCCTGGCCCGCCGCACGCGCGAGCGTTTTCAAGCCGTCATCGGTGTGGCCCTGGACCAGCTGCGCGACGCCCTTGAGGTGTAACCAATCGGCCGACTTTTCGTTTGACTTGAGCTGGTTGTCGATCAGCTTCAGCGCCGGGCCGGCCTTGCCAGTCACCAGATAGGCCCGGGCCAGGGCCTGATTCAATACCTCCGACTTCGGCTGGCGTGCCACGGCCGATTGCAACAGGCTGATGCCCTGTGACGCCTGGCCCGCGCGCGCATGGAGTGCGGCGAGCGCGAGCGTCAGATCGATGTTGTCCGGCTGCGCGCTTTGCAGCGGCTTGAGTTCGTCGACCGCCTCGGCATAACGCCCGCGCTTGGCCGCCAGGGCGGCCTGGGCCCGGACCAGGGAGTCGTCATCGGGATTCGCCTGATGCGCCTTGGCAAGCACTTGCGCCGCATCGCTGTAGCGGGCCATCGCAACATAACTCTGCGCCAGCAGCTTCTGCATTTCGGCATCGCTCGGGTTCGCCCGGGCCAGCGTCTCCGCCTGCTTCAGCGCGTCTGCCGTTTTGCCCGTGGCCAGCGCGATCCGTACGCGGGCAGCCGCCACCGCGCGACGCTGGGCGTCATTGCTCGGCTTGATCTTCGAGAGCACGGTCTGCGCCGCGGCCTCGCTGCCCATTTGCGCCAGCGAACGCGCCAGATCGAGTTGCAGCGAGATATCGTCGATACCCGCGTTCGCCGGCTCGCCATTCGCATGATTTTGCTTGAGCTGGGCCACGACGTCGGCCAGCGCCTTGTGCAGACCGGGTTGGTCGGGGTGGCGCCGATACGCCTTCGCCAGCAGATCCCGGGCCTGCTCGCCCTGGTTCTGCGCCATCCAGAGGCCGGCCTGAAGCCGCAGAGCCGCCATATCGTCCGGCGCCTGCGCCAGGACTCGCGTAAGAAAGAGCTGGGCCGCATCGGGCTGGCCCTGGGCGATCCGGAGCCAGGCCATCAATGTCATGCTGCGCAGATTGTTCGGATCGACGTTGAGCGTGGCCTGGACGTGATTGGCCGCGTTCTGGTAGTCCCCTTGGCGGATATCCATCAACGCCTGGAGGTAGTTGCCGAAGGGGTTGCTCTGATCGGCCGCCAGAAGCGCGTCGATATTCTTCTGCGCCGCGGCCGTATCGCCGACGCGTAACTGACAATCGGCCAGCAGCGCCCGCGCACTGCGCTCCTGCGCCCCGGCCATTAACTGGGCGCCGACCTGCATCGCGTGCGTCAGACGCTCGACCGCACCGCTGCAGTTGTTTGCCCGGTAGTCGACCTGGCCGAGCAGCGCCAGCGATCCGACATCGTCCGGATGCGCGGCGACCGCCTTCGACAGCGCGGCATGCGCGCTCTTCAGATCGCCCTGCCGCAGAGCCAGCCGCGCCTGCCCCTGCAGCGCGTCCGGCAACCCCGGTTCGATCGCCAGGGCGGACGCATAGGCAGCGCTCGCCTTGTCGGTATCGCCAAGCCCGGCCCGGGCATCTCCGCGCAGGCTGGCAATCAGCGCCCGCACGTGATCGGACGAGTCGCCTTCCGGCTTGTTCAGGATTTTAAGGGCCTGCTGATACTTGCCACTCGCGACCAGCGCGCGCCCGAGCGGCAGGGCGAGCGCCGCGGCCGGCTGGCCATTGGCCTTGGCTTTTTCGAACTGGTGGATCGCATCGTCGTATTGGCGTTCTGCCAGCGAAGTGTGCCCCAGCAGGGCCCAGGCGACGCCATTGTCGGGGTGCTTGCGCAGCACCGTTTTCAGCTGCACCTCGGCGGCATGATAGTCGTGCTTCTCATAGGCCTGGCGCGCCTTGCCCACCCGTTGCTCGGGCGAAGAGAACGAACAACCGGTAATCAATACGGCGGCCGCCAGGCAAAACACAAGCACGCCTGCGATCCGCAACGGCCTTTTCTGAAAACTGCTTGACTCGACCATGACTCCCCCTGGATCTGTTGCCGGCTCACACGGCCCATGCGCGGCCATTATGTTCGAAAGCAAACACTGCTGGCGCAGTGTAGCCCGGTACCATGAACGCTCGACAACACGGTGCCGGGCAACATACCCGCCCCGCGGGCCGTTTGACCGAACACGGCAACACACCCTAGTTATTCTGCTCGATCCCATGCTTGCGCATCAGATCGTAAATGGCGGGCCGCGACACGCCCAGTAACCGGGCAGCCTGCGAAATATTGCCATCGGCCCGGCCCAGACTCTTTTCCAGCGCACTGCGCTCGGCGGCATCGCGGACCTGCCGCAGATTGAGCTGACCGTCATCCATATCCGATGTGGTCTCGCTCAGCCCGAGATCCGTGGCATCGATCAATTTGCTTTCGGCGAGAATAACCGCCCGATTCACACGATGCTCCAACTCGCGCACATTGCCGGGCCAATCGTGCTGCTCGATGGCGGCCAGCGCGTCCGGCGAAAAACCGCGCAGCGTTCGACCGTGTTCTTCGTTGGCCCGCTCGAACAGCGCTTTCGCGATCGCGATGGCATCGCCACTGCGTTCGCGCAGCGGCGGGATACGGATGGTTATTTCAGCAACGCGGTAATACAGATCCTCGCGGAAATCGCCCTGTTGGATCAGCGCCTGGAGATCGCGATGCGTCGCACAGATCACGCGTGCATCGACCGGAATCTCGTGGCGCCCGCCAACACGCTCGATCACGCGTTCCTGGAGAAACCGCAGGAGTTTGGCCTGCAGGCTTGGGGCCATGTCGCCGATCTCGTCGAGAAAAAGCGTGCCGCCCTCCGCCAACTCCACCTTGCCGAGCGTCTGCTTCTGCGCGCCGGTGAAAGCCCCCTTCTCGTAGCCGAACAGTTCGCTCTCGAGCAGGTGCTCGGGGATCGCCGCACAGTTGATCGCGACGAACGGACGCTCGGCCCGCGGGCTGAGCCGGTGCAACGCGCGCGCCAACACCTCCTTGCCCGAACCGGTGTCGCCCTGCAGCAACGTGGTTGCACTGGTCGGCGCGATCTTTTCGATCTGGCGGACAATACGCCGCATCGACTCACTGGTCGCGATCAGGCCATCGAGCGGGCGGTCCGCGTCGGCCCGGAGGCGGCGGTTCTGGCGCTCGAGCTGCCAGATATGGAAAGCACGCTGGATAATGAGTTCGACGACCTGGATTTCGACCGGCTTCTGGTAAAAATCGTAGGCGCCCGCCGCGATCGCCTTGATCGCGCTATCCTCATCGCCATTTCCGGTCACGACGATCACCTTGGTCGCCGGCGCGAGCCGCAGAATATCCGACAGTGCGGCCATTCCTTCTTCGATCCCGTCAGCGGCCGGCGGCAGGCCGAGATCGAGCAGCACGACCTGGGGTTCATGGCGGCGAACCTGGTCGATGGCACTGTTTCGGTCCGCGGCGAAAACCGGATCGTATTGATCAAAGCTCCAACGCAGCTGTCGCGTCAATCCCGGATCGTCTTCGACGATCAGTAGTCGTTCGGCCACTGCATTCATGGATCAGGTTCTCCCCTCGACAAAGACCGGCTCGGCCGATGCATCGGCGACCACCGGCAGCACCATCGCAAACCGCGTCCCTCGACCCGGCGTACTGACGACGAACACATCACCACCGGCCGTGCGCGCAAAATCACGGACCTGGTAGGCCCCGATCCCCATGCCCCGCGTCGACTTCGTGCTCACGAACGGCTGGAACAGAGAATCGCGAATGAAAGCGGCGGTCATCCCTTCGCCGTCATCACTGACCGCGATTTCGATACCACCGTCGCGGAACCGCGTTTCAATCTCAACCTGCCCGTGTTCACCGGTCGCATCCTGGGCATTGCGCACCAGATGCCGCAGCACCATGATCAATCGGTCACGATCCGCATTCACAACGGCCCCGCTCGCCGCCCCCCGCCGGACCGGCGCCGGGGACGTCCCGGCCAGCTCATCGATGAGTTGATCGATGGCGGCGTCGACATCCACGCGCTCGGTGCGATTCTCCGATCGCGACACCTTTTGCAGCTGGTTGAGCACACCCCGCATACGGGTGACCGAGTGCTCGATAGTGGCAATCATGTCATCGACAAAGGCGGGGTTGTGTTTGTGCCGCTCGGCATTCTCCAGCATGAGCGACTGCTGGCCGGCAATGTTTTTCAAATCATGCATGAGAAAGGCCGTCAGTCGGTTGAAGGCCTCGAACTGACGTGCCTGGGTCAACGCGCGGTTGGCTTCCTGGTAATCGAGATACACCCCGATCTGCTGCGCGAACGCCTTGAGCAGATCGATTTCCTCCCAGTTGAGCTCGAACGAGGCCCGCGGCTCGGCCAGCACGAGAAAACCCACCAGCCGGTGCTGGCCCGCAAACAGCGGAATCATCAACCGTGCGCGCTCGAGCGTCATAAACCAGCCGGGCGCCTCGAAACCACCATACTTGTCGGGGTCGCGCCCGAATTCCGCGCGGTCGACCACCCAGGCCGTCTCCCCCAGATAGACGGCCAGCGCCCCGGTCAGGGGTTCGGACACATCCGCCGCGGCCGCCATGTTCCATTCCGCAACACAGGTGAAACGCCCGTCACGCGCGAGCCAGAGGGCGCCCGCCGGACTGTCCACCGGTTGTGCAATCGCCCGGATCGCCCGCTCGTATACGTCGAGATCACCATCGTCACGGCTCAGCCGTCGCGTCAGCGCCAGCCATTGCTCGCGATAATCATAGCGATACTGCAACAGATGCTTGTGTACGAGCACACGGGCATGACCGCGAACCTGACCGGAGAGGAAAAACACCACCAGCAACAACGTGGCGGTCACGGTGAACAGCAGCGCCGTCACTTCGGCCCAACTGCTGTCGAACCGGCGGATATACGTACTGCCGCCGGCCACGACCATCAGATAGGCGCCGGCCACGATCAAGGCGCCGGTGCGAAAGATCACCTGATTGGACACACTGACCCGTGCCGACCACTGGGCGTTACGCGCCGCGGCCAGCCCGATCAACGGCGCGACGAGCGCGTTAACGGCACCGCGTGCGTTCCAGACCGACAATGCGATGCGATGAGCGGCCAGGGCGCCCGAATACATTACGAAGTCGTATGCGAACAACGTGGCGAGCGCCAGACAAAGATACTTCACGGCCCAACGGGCATCCAGATCACTGGCCCGATAGGTCTGTTCGACCAGCACCAGCCCATAAAGACTCATCACGATCGCGCCCACCGTGAACAGCACGCTGTGGCCGGTGGCGATCATTCCGGAGGGGCCGGCCAGACGCCACAACAGGTAGCCCATGATCGAAACGGGCAAGGTGACGGCGATCCCCCGCAGCCAGCGATGGCGCATCGACATCCGGCCGACCGGAACGAGCCAGGCCGCAGTCACCAGCCACAGCCCGGTACGCGCGGTTTCCACGACATCGAGCAGCGGACCACTGATGGTAATCAGCGGCGCCGCGGCCAGGAACGTAAACCAGAAGCCGGTCATCGCGCTGGCCACCAGTAAAAGCCGCGAGGCGCCGTGATGCGCGCGGACCCCGAGCATGATGAAAGCCGTCAATACAAAGAAGGCCACCGCCCCCACGCCGTTGGACAGCAACCACACCTGGGTGATGTCGAGATCGGGAAACATCGCGACGGATCCGATATCAGCCGCGCAGGCGGCCTGAGCCGGCGTTCACCGGCTGCCCTTGCGGAACAGCACGACCTCGATCGTGTTGATCAGGATGAGCAGATCGAGAAACAGGCTGCGATTCTTGACGTAATACAAATCGAGCTGCAGCTTGCCGTTGGCATCCTCATCCGAGGCGCCGTAGGGATATCCCAGCTGGGCCCACCCGGTCACCCCCGGTTTGACGCACTCGCGCACCCGGTAATAAGGCAGGATCGTGACCAGGTGCTGGACGAACTCCGGACGCTCTGGCCTGGGCCCCACCAGGCTCATGTGGCCAAAAAACACATTCCAGAGCTGCGGCAGCTCATCAATGCGTAACTTGCGGATGGTGTGGCCGACCCGTGTGATACGCGGATCGTCCTGCGCAGCCCACTGCGGCCCGGACATGGCCTCGGCGTCGACCCGCATGCTACGAAACTTGTAGATCGGAAATTCCCGGCCGTTGAGCCCGACTCGCGTCTGCCGAAAGAGCACCGGCGCGGTGAGACCGTCTTCGATCTTGATCGCGACCGCAGCCACGACCATGAACGGCCAGAGCACAACAAACAGCACTAGGGACGCCACCAGATCCAGCAACCGCTTGAGCACATGATCGACCGCTCCCTGGCGGAAGCCGCGCGAAAAGATGATCCAACTGGGCTGCAGAAGCTCGGTTTTCACTTTCCCGGTCTGGCGCTCGTAAAACGTGAGCATGTCGACGACGTTGATCCCCGAGACCCGGCATTCGATCAGCGCATCCGACGGAAAATTGTGGCGCCGATCATCCATCGCCACCACGACCTCGTCGATGGCATGGCGACGCGCGTAATCCGAAAGCGTCGTATCGAGCCGACATTGCAGCGTGTCGGTCACCTTGACCGACTCCCCGTCGATGACCGCACAGCCCACGAGATTGAACAACGATTGATCACTGCGACGACGCAGAAAAGCCAGCAATTCGGCCGCGTTGTCACCCGCGCCGTAGAACAACACACGCCACGGTGGCGATCTCTGCGCCACTGTGGCGTGAAAAAGCATCTGCACTACCGCGACACCAATGGCCGAAAGCAGCAGCGACAGGCCGAAAACACCGCGGCCGAGGTAAACACCGGGCAGGATGTAATAAACCACGACGGCGAACACCGCGCCGAAGGCGATAGCCACCAGAACACGAACAAACAAGGCCAGGTAATTATTTTCCCGATGCGGCCGGTATAACCCCATCGCGCTCAGGCACAGCACCATGATCACCCCATAGGCCATGGCCTTGAGCGTCATCATGGGATAGTCAGCAATCACCGGGGCGTCGGCCGTGATGTAGCGAATATTGACCGCAGCGAACACCGAACCGATCAGCAGCAGGAAATGCAGCAGGCCCAGCAACACGAACTTGACATGCACATGGTGATTAAAGATACGCAGCGTATTCATGACTCCCCAAGCATTGAAGGCGCCCCCCTCCTTCGACCGCATCACGCTCGTATAAAGCGCCTCTGCCGACCCACCAGGCGTTGCGTCATACCTGACCGCCCATGAATCGACCGCCGCGCACAGGCCTCGCACGCCCCACGATCGAAGACTTCAACAAAGTCGATACTACCGCAATCGGCATGCGGCGGTGATGGCACGTTAATTATTTCGACGGTTCCGCCCGTAATCCATCCAGTGGGGCTCGCGGGCGCACGGCACTCACTGCCGCGGCACCGCGAGCCGCGCACCGCCTCGCGCAAAAACAACTCAACCCAAAATCAAAACCTTACAAGAAGCACGCCGCGCGCTGGCGCCCATCGGCTCGTACGCACGACTCGCAACCACTTCGGCCCACCGATCAGAAAAGCCAAATCATCTTTATAAATTAAACACTTGCCGACACGTCCCAAATGACAGTTTTTGCGACACCCGTTTCACGCTCGCGACGAAGCGCCCCGCATGCATAGTAGTGCAACAAAAAGCCCCCGGCACCGTCAGGCATCAGGGGCTCACACCATCGCCACTGCCGCACGCGCCATCGCGATCCGATGACGGCGCCCGGCCAGACGTCATTCGCCGGCAGCGCGGGACCGCCGCCGACGCGAGGCAACGCCTACTCCAATCATGGCAACACCCAGGCCAAACATGCCCCAGGTCGCCGGCTCGGGCACATCACGGCGTTCGCGATAGCCCATGATTTCGCCGTGCCGGAAGACATCCGGCCTGTAGTAAGTGGACCCATGAGACAATAAATACCCAGCTCCGTCGGGCGCAGAATCACCCGGCGACGTTGCCAATGCCATGGGCGCCGCACCCAGGCACAAGGCAACAATCGCGGCACGCACCATAAATTGAGTACGGCGAGATTTGCTAGTCATCATGTTTCTCATCGAAAAAACTCCAGTCCGCACACAGGCGCTTTGTTACGGCGCCAGTATAACAAGTTTTTCCGCGCGCCCAGCGCTGCGTTCAACGCCGGGCCGCACCTCCGAACAGCAGGCCTCGGGCGTGTCTGCTTTTCCGACGCCGATGCCCTCTCACGCATGTCGCTTCAGGCTATCCACGATTCGCTCGGCCGCGTATCCATCCCACAATGGGAGCGATACACGGGGCCGATCGCCGCTCATTCGCATCGCGCCCCGCACTGCGTCGAACAGTTCCTCGCCGCACACGAGACGATTGGTACCCTCGCTTAGCGTTATCGGGCGCTCCGTGGTATCCCGAAGCGTCAAGCACGGGATGCCGAGGTACGTGGTTTCTTCCTGCATCCCCCCCGAATCGGTAATCGCGAGCGCAGCCCTCAGAAGCAGATTCATGAAACGCACGTACCCCTGCGGCTCGATCAGCGAGATCCCGGCGCATGCGTCCAGCCGCCGCCAGAGACCATTTTCGACGAGCCGACTCCGGGTACGTGGGTGCACCGGGAAAACGAGCGGCAAGTCAGCACTTATGCGAATGAGGCGATCAACCAGCGTCGCAAGCCTCGCGGGATCATCGACATTCGACGGACGATGCAACGTGACGACCGCGTAATTGCCGGCAGCGAGCCCCAACTCTTCGCAAGTTCGATCTGCCTCGATACGTGAGCGCATCAACTCGAACGTGTCGATCATCACGTTGCCCACGAATTCAACACGTTCTCCGGGAATACCCTCCAACCGAAGATTCTCGTTCGCGTCGACCGAGGGCGTCCACAGCAAATCTGCGACCGCATCCGTCAAGATCCTATTGATCTCTTCCGGCATGCTGCGATCGCCGCTGCGAAGCCCTGCCTCGACGTGGCCGACGCGAACCCCGATTTTGGTGGCGGCAAGAGAGCACGCGAGTGTGGCATTGACGTCGCCCACCACGATGACCCAATCGGGCCGATGTTCAAGGCAAACGCTTTCGTATGCCATGAGCGTGCGCCCGGTCTGCTCGGCATGCGTGCCGCTGCCGATGCCAAGATGGACATCCGGCTCGGGCAGCATGAAGTCCGCAAAAAAGGCAGCCGACATATTGTCGTCGTAATGCTGCCCTGTATGTATTAGCCGAGTGCTACACCAGGACTCACGTGATAACGCGTTAAAAAGCGGCGCCATTTTTATGAAATTCGGCCGCGCGGCGGCGACCAGATCTATACCGAGCTTTGCGACCATGCCTCCCCGCGCTGAATGCAATCAACGATAGAACAAACGGCACACAGTGTACCCTGCCACCATTACCGAGCGGGCGGCACACCAGAGGCGAGGATCCGGACGGTGGCCGGCCGGATCGCGTCGTTCTTCAGCGTGGCACGACCGCGAAATTCGCATAGTTCGCATAATCCGGCTTGACCGAACGATTCGAAAACACGGACCAAGCATCACCTGCCTTCGCAATCCCACTATTCGCAGCTGCTGCAAGCGCAATCTGCAGATTGGATGGGAATCCGGTGGGTGAACTGGAATAACCATCCATCTCGCTGATTTTCTGCGTGCTAGTCGAAGAACTCATCGCGTTCACCATCTCTTGCGAGTTGCACTTAAGGCCATAGAGCTGTGGATAGGTCGCCTTATAGACCTGCGACAGGGTTGAGTATTGAGGTGCGCTCGCCGAATCTCGCACCTGGAAAGCGTAACCCGACGCTTCAAGCCAGCAGAACCCATCAGTCGATCCAGACGGGCCGGATGTCATCAACCCGACCTGAAACTTCGCCATCCAGCCAAGCAACTGACCGGCATTCGGCACGCCCTGCACCGCCGCATGACCAACCGACCAGGTAAAAAAATCCTGCTGCCATGGCGCTATGCCCACCTTGGCCGCACCATTAAGCGTATAGATGATTGCGTTTCCCCCGTCCAATACGTGCAGAGGGTGTGAGGCGGCATTATCAACGTAAGTTTTGATATAGTCATTGATAATGTAATCGATTTGATGAGTGAAATAGCTTTTCAAAGGATCGCCATCCGGCGTAGCAAATGCTGCATCAGCAATGGTCCGCAGTGTCCATGCCTGCCCGCGGACCTGCGGGTTCGCCACAATCAACCGGCCTTTGTCGTAATCACGATATGCTGGATTGGACCAGAGCTCATCGTAACTCGCTTCGAACTGCATTTCTTCCAGGTAATAAAAATCTCCGGTTACTAAATAAGGCACGTAACCAATTGAGGGCTCATGAGCAATATCAAACGTATAGGGACTTGAGCAATCTCCGCCACATGCAGGTAACAGATCGCTCTGGTACTGACCGCCCGCCTGCCGGGCGTAACTCAGAGCCGCGATAGTGACGTAGGGATGGTTGGTAATAGTCAGCGGTCGACCGGTGACGGGATCTCGATAGTGGAACCCATAGCTCCCTACGGCGTCATCGTTTGCCACCATCCAGTTAAACGCGCGCCGATCACCTGAGACAACGAAAGCGCTCGTCCAGCGCGGCAACGGCCCGATAGCGGGCTGCGCCCCCGTCGTCCCCATATAAGGCGTTTGGTCCGCGTGGGTCATGGGCGCGGCACTTTGCGTAACACTATTAAGGAAACTGCTGGTAGGCGTAACGGCCGCGTATTTCGATATCGCGCCGGACTTCTGTAAATAAGCCACATCCGGTTTCACATACATCGACGGATTACCCTGGCTCCATAACACGTGGTGCCAGCGCGCCTGTGTGTAATGCGTGATGCCAGTGGCGGAATAATTCGAACTACCGACGTTAAGCACGGCGTCGTACGTCTCGTTCGAGGGCGACACATTGTAGGCTTGGTCATTTTCAATGACCGAGTCGACACGAACGTTACCGATGCTCCCGTCAGCGGCCCGATACGCCCGCACGTTGAAGAAAACACGCAGCCGAGGCGCCGTGGCGTTGCCGCTGGTCAATGTGGCCGGCACAATCCACTCGCTTGCGAGGCCGCCCGCCAACCAGCGCTTGCAGCTTCGCTGCCCCCACGCGGGGCAGGTTCCGCTCTGGGCGATCTGCTCAAGTGCGTTGCGCGCATTCGCCGTATAGGTCGTACCGCCGAGCGTGATCCGGACGTTTGCCGTGAAGTTGGTGCCCAGCAGATCACCAAGCGACACAGTACCCAGCCCCAGGCCCGCGTTGTGGGCCACCGCATACAACTGCAGCGTGGTCGCCTTGCCGCTGGCCGGCGCCGGAAGTTGCACCGTGACAACACTGTGTCGAACAGACCCGTCTGCCCAAGTCGCCTTGCGATCCACCTGGGTCGGTAGCATCTTGCCGTTGACGGCGGCCACCACATGCTGACTGGCGCCCACGTCACCTTTCGCGAACACCTGGCCAAAGGTCACGTCCACGGTACTGGCAGAGTTGCCACTGCCGTAATTCTGCACACTGACATCCGTGATATGACGCGCCGCGCCGCTGGGCAGGCTGGATGAACTGCTCGACAGGCTTCCCGAGTTGCCTCCGCCCGCCGGCTGACTGCTCGTGCTGCCCCCGCTGCCGCCAGAGCCTCCGCCGCAGCCCACCAGGACAGCCGCTACAGTGACGCAAATGAACATGATTGTCAGGCGATTGGCCATAGAAACCGGACCTCTAAAGAGGATTCCGTCGCCAGTGCGAACCCCACGGCACACTGCGGAATCTTGAATCATCAAAATTCGCTGCCTGCATTCGTCCAGCGGCAGCCCAGCCGTCCTGGCACGTCTGAGCGTGCTTTAGATCCGTGGCTTTGCGTCACCGTCTTTCGACGGCTTTGCCTTTATCCCAGAAACGAGCCAAACAATGTATTGCCGCACAACCCATGCACAACGCAGCCAGGCCGGACCGCCTGAGCCCGAGCGGCTCTCGCGGCGCCGTTGGCGCGTCCTGCCGGGATAGCAACCCGCATACGACTCGGCCTGCCGTTCTTCAGGCTCCGTGAAAACCCGGACGTACTTTCCCCAGGTCGGCGAACAGTACGCAAGCGGAATGTGCAAGTCCACTATTATGAATTCATGAAAACACGTCGAGAACGCGGTGCGCGCCGCGCAGCGCTACGGTCTCCGGGCGATCCTCAAATGGCGGCGGCTAATCCCGCCACTCCGGTCTCGCCCGGTTTGCAAGACATGACAAGCCGTTATCGTGTCTTGTTTGCCCAATTGGTTAACACACGCGTGCGGCGTCTCGGCGGGCCCGCTTCGGCACGGTCCTGGACCCTGGCAATACGAAGGTCGAGGATTACACGATCGTCAGAAAGTCGATAGTCGCGCGCGATGCGAGGTTGCGGGCCGGGCGGTGAACAAGGCCCGAGGTGCCCCTTCGCGTGGCGCCCTGCATCGATGGCCCGGGCGCACCGTCCGGCGTTGCCGGGTATGCCCGCGGAATAATCCCGATCGGCGCCGTTCTCCCGGATTGGGTACGGCGACGGGCACTGATAGCGCCCATGAAAACGCCGAATGACGGCCGTGGAAATGGCTGGCGTGGCAGGCTACGTGCCATGGACAGATGGAAATCGGCTCGCCCTACCGCCACGCACGAATGAACGATCCAGGCATCTCTGCCTGGATCGGCCAGGACCTCTGGCGGCCCTGGCCCGATCGAATCCCCCTGGAATCAGCTCGCCTCGAGCGCTCGATATTCCCCGTGCGTCTCGGTCAACAGACTGACCACGACGATTGCGATCCACGCCACGATGAAGCCCGGAATGATTTCATAGACCCCCGGTCCGCCAAGGAAGCTGCCGTCCCAGCCCATCGATATCCAGAAGATCACGGTTACCGCGCCGGCCACCAGGCCCGCGACCGCGCCGCTTCCCGACATCCGTCGCCACGTGAGCGAGAGAATCATCAACGGCCCGAATGCGGCGCCGAAGCCCGCCCAGGCGTGGCTGACGAGCCCGAGAACCTGCGAATTCGGGTTACGCGCAATGAATGCCGCGACGACACCCACCAGCAGCACGCTGAGCCGCCCGATGAGCACGCTTTCGCGCTCGCTGGCCTCCTTGCGCAGAAACAGCCGATAAAAGTCCTCGGTAAGCGAAGAGGACGACACCAGCAACTGGCTGGAGATCGTGCTCATGATCGCCGCCAGCAGCGCCGCATACAGGAAACCCGTGATCAGCGGATTGAACAGCAGGCGCGCCAGGATGATGAAGATGGTCTCCGGGTCGTTCACGGTTAACCCATTACGCATGGCGTACGCGCGGCCGAATATACCCAGGCTGATGGCACCGGCCAGCGAGATGAACATCCAGGTCATGCCGATGTTGCGCGCCTTGGGCACTTCGGCCACCGACCGGACCGCCATGAAGCGCACGATGATGTGCGGCTGACCGAAATAGCCCAAACCCCACGTCACCGCCGAGAAGAACCCGATGATCGTCAGCCCGTGCGTCCAGGAAAGGAAATTCGGCCCGGCCCCCGCCAGCGTTTGCGACGCCTGGGCGTAACCGCCACCACCGCTACCGAACAGCACGACGATAGGCATCAACACCAGAGCCACCATCATGATGCAGCCCTGGACGAAATCGGTAAGACTCACGGCCAGAAAGCCGCCGACCACGGTATAGGTCAGCACGATGATCAAGGTCAGCCAGACGCCGACATCGTATTCGCTGAGCGAGCCGATATGGATAAGCCCGCCGAATGCACTGGTGAACAGCTTGCCACCTGCGACCAACCCCGAGGCCGTGTACACCGCGAAAAACACGACGATGATGATCGCCGACACCGTGCGTAGCGCCATCGCTTTGCTTGGAAAGCGGTTCGCCAAAAACTCAGGGATAGTCAAGCTGTTATCGTACCGTTCTGTCTGCTCGCGCAGACGCGGCGCCACCACGATCCAGTTGACGAACGCGCCGACGAACAGGCCGATGCCGATCCATGCCTGAACCAGGCCCGCCACATAAAGCGCGCCGGGCAGCCCCAGAAGCAGCCATCCACTCATGTCCGATGCGCCGGCGGACAGCGCGGCCACCGCCGGACTGAGATTTCGCCCGCCGAGCATGTAACCTTCGGACGAATCCGTTGCTTTCCGCCAGGCATAGAACCCTATGCCCAGCATCAAGAGAAAATAAAGGATCAAGCTGATCCATACACCAATTGCCATGATGCCCCCGTGTTCGGATCGAGTAATTAGCCTTACAACTTTACCGGTAATTGCACGAATGACCAGTGCAACAATAGGTTGACGATCCGCCACCAGGCTTGTCGCCGTTCGCGCAAACGCCTCGGGCCGCGGTTTTCGGTTTACACGCCGGCCCGCCTTCGACCTTAGTCGCGCATGCGACCCAACCGGCCCAGCGTCCCTTCAATCGCGCACGACACGATACGGGTTTCGGTCCACGCTTGCATGCCGCTTCGGGTCAACGTGTGGCGGATAAGGGGGAGCCGCGCGATTCCACGTCGACCGAGGTGACTTGGCATGCAGCCGCTGGTGGTCGGGCAGGCCGTGACGACAGACCGTAGCGGCCCGGCCGCATGTGAACCGCATCGAACGAACCTTAAAAAACGGCCCGCCGAGGCGGGCCGTTGTCCGGGATTACTACGAGGCCGGCCAGGCCGGCGCTGTCATCATCACAAGGACATTCAGACGTCGCGCTTCTGAATCCGACGAGCGGCGAAACCGATCATCAGCAGGCCGGCGCCAAACATGGCAATCGAAGAGGGTTCCGGGACCGGACGAACCGACTCGACGGTCGCCACGTAGTCCTGGTAGTCGCCGTCGGTGCCATCTTCCCAGCCCAACAGATACTCGCCAGCAGTCGCAGTGCCGCTGCCGTCCGCCGCGTAACCCACCATTCGGGCCTCACCGCCCTTATTCAGGGTGCTATCCGAATAATAGGTCTTTCCGCCTATGGTGAGAAAATACCCGAATATGCCGGTACCGAAATCAACATCATCGCTGGTATACAGCCTTTTCTGCGTGCGTGCGTTTTCGATGTATGAATAAAAAACACCACTCCTGGAGTAATTCAGGTAGCCCTTAGTGTTTATGTCCTGATTCGCGCCGTTCTGAGTGCCTCCGCCGAGCAAGTTCAACTTTTTCGACGGATCCGTCATGCTATAGACGCCGAAAGTGGCATCCTTGAAGTTCTTCGTATATGTCGCTTCAAGCACGCTGACACTGGTGCCGGTGCCACCAATCTGCCAATGACCATTGTTCACCTGAGGCGAACCGGCGTTCAGACCAGAAAACAGTCCTTTGCCGTCCAGGCCGGTGCCATAGTCCGAGCTGTTGGCGATGTCATATAGCGACGGCTCGCTACCGCTCGTATTGACGTCGATCTGGTTGGCGAAGGCGGTGCCGGTGAAAGCCAGGGCGGCAATCACGACAGCCGAACCATAAAATTTATTCATCATCTTCAGCTTTCCCGTGTCGGGATGAGTGGACCACCGAAAATCGCTCGGCTGCGTCGCAGTAAGCAATGTGTATGCCATCTATTTTATCTTTTAATTTCAATAGTTTTTGCATTTAATGCATGGCGCACATTCGCTGTTGGCAACTTTTCCGACAGGCCGACCCATCGGCCAGTGAATGACCGACATGGGATCTTGCCGCCCGGAACGTTTTCGATTCAGGCGACACCGGACGGCGGCGCCAAACCGCGCCACCCCGGGCGCGGCACAACGCGCCCCATTCGGTCGGTTTAAGGCCCCGAAGGCCGGACTTTGGGTGCAAGACACGGCGCGGGGCGCCCCGTGTAACGGAGGCGCCTGGACATGTGCCGCGCCCAATCCGACAAGAACGCGTGCGAGGTGCGTCCATGTGGAACGGCAACCCGCCATCGCCTGTCAGGTTTTCCGACGGGAACGGCTTTCAGATACGCCCCGGGCCAGGCCGACATGCATCCCGGGCCCAACGTCCGATGCCGCCGTTCGGGGCGATCCGGTGGGCGCATAAGCGCAAGATCCTTGATGGGCGGGCCACACGATACTGCCGTCGATACGGTTCGCCGCTGCCCTGCCACCATCACCGCCGCTCACCAATGCCTGGAAACCACGGGACGACGAGCCGTCCCTGGGCAATGCGGTGAGTGACGGCAACGCCGCGGGGCGTGAGCAGGCGCCGAGATAAGGCGATGTACTGGCGTTGCAGGACTCGCGCACGGGGTAACGTCGATACGCGCCGCGCTTTGTTCCGGTTCATCGAGTCGGCGGCAGCGCGGCGTACGCCTGTTGATGTTGATGGATAGCGCGCGCCTGCTTTAGCACGATGTGCTGATCACTTCTTTCAGCAGTTGCACCGTCCGGCCGAGCGCGCCGCGGTGTATGGTCACGGCCGCCGCGAGGCGTTGCCGCGCGGCTTGCCGCGCGTCCGAGTCCTCCAGCCAACCGGCGGTGATGTCGGCCACGTCGCAAAAGTCCCGAGCGATCGCGGCGCCGCCGGCTTCGATCATCGGCGCCATCGCATCGCGCCACTCGGCCACATGGGGGCCGGTTGTGAACACACAGCCCACGGCCGCGGGCTCGATCACATTATGACCGCCGACACCGGGCACCAGGCTGCCACCGACGAACGCCACATCCGCCAGCGCATAGAGCATTTCCAGCTCGCCGATGGTGTCGACCAGCACGATATCCGTCCGATCATCGACGGGGTCGCGGCGGCTGCGGCGCGCGTACTGCCATCCAGCGCGCGCCAGCAGACCCGCCACCGCTTCGAAACGTTGCGGATGGCGCGGCGCCATCACCGCCAGGGCCTTCGGGTGTCGCGCCCTGAGCAAAGCGAAGGTTTCAAGTAACTGCGCTTCTTCGCTGTCATGCGTACTGGCCGCCAGCCAGACAGGCCGCGACGCGGCCTGCCATGTCTGCCGCAGTTCACGCGCCTCCGCTTCGGCATGCGGGCGTTGTCGACGATCGTATTTCAGGTTGCCCGTCACCTCGACGACCCGCGCGGGCGCGCCTGCTGCAATGAATCGCTCGGCATGAACCCTGTCGGCAGCGGCGATTCGGGCAAAACGCGTCAGCATGAAGGTCGCGGCCCGCGATACAGGCCAACGCCGATACCGCCGCGCCGAGCGTGCCGACAGGCTCGCATTGACCAGAACGAGCGGCACCCCCGCGCGCCCGGCGGCGGATACGAGATTGGGCCAGAGCTCCGTCTCGGCCAGAATTCCCGCCGCCGGGCCGATGCGACGCAGGAACCGGCGCGTGGCGCCGGGCGTGTCGAGCGGCAGATAACAAAGCGCGACACGGCCGCCAAGGCGCCGCGCGGCCTCGGCCCGCCCGGTCGGTGTAAACGTGGTCAACACCATACGATGATCGGGGTAGCATTCGATGAGTGCCTCGATCAGGGGAGTGACCAGGATCACTTCCCCCACGGACGCGGCGTGCACCCACAACGCGGGGCCGTCGACCGGGTCCAAGAAGCCGAGCCGTTCGCGCCAATGGTCGCGATAGGCCGGCTCGCGGCGACCGCGCCAGGCGAAGTAGCCGAATGCCACGGGCAGGACGAGCCGGGTCAGACCGGAATAGAGCCAGCGCCAGATCACGTTGCGCCTCGGCGGCGTCCACCGGCCTCACCCGGCGTCAGCATGGCAAGGCGTGGCCGGCGGGGCGGCAGGACGCCGTCAACTATCGTCGTCGGCGCGTAGCCGCGCCACGATCGCCGTGGTCGAAAAGCCGGGCACGAATTCGAGCGTACGCACCTCGCCGCCCGCTTCGAGAACACAGGCACCACCCGCAATCCCGGAGACCTCATAATCGCCCCCCTTGACCAGCACATCCGGCAGCAGTCGGCAGATGAGCCGTTCCGGCGTGTCCTCGGCGAAGGGCACCACCCAGTCGACGGCCGCCAGCCCGCGCAGGACCTGCATGCGGTGCGATAGATCATTGAGCGGCCGGCCCGCCCCCTTCAGGCGCGCGACCGAGGCGTCGTCGTTGACCGCGACGACCAGCCAGTCGCCGAGCGCCCGCGCCGCCTCCAGATAAGCGATATGCCCGGGATGCAGGAGATCGAAACAGCCGTTGGTCATCACGATCCGCTCACCGTGCGCATGCGCCTGCACGAACCACTCGGCCAGCGTGTCCTCGTCGACCACGCCGCGGTCGCTGGTGCGTTGCGCGCGCGCGGCCTGACGCAGTTCCGCCGGACTGACCGTCGCCGTGCCCAGCTTGCCCACCACGATGCCCGCGGCCAGATTGGCCACCGCGGCCGCGTCCGACAAACTCAGGCCGGCGCCGAGACCGGCCGCCACCATGGCGATCACCGTGTCCCCCGCGCCGGTGACGTCGAACACCTCACGCGCGCGCGCGGGCAGATGCAGATCGCCATCGGCGGCGAACAGGTTCATGCCCTTTTCGCTGCGCGTGATCAACAACGCCTCGAGATCCAGCGTGCGGCGTGTATCCGCGGCGTGCGTCGTCAGCCAGCGTTCGGTATCCATGCCCATCTCGCGCGCGCCCCGGCCGACATGGGCCTCGAACTCGGCCGCGTTCGGCGTGATGAGATTGGCGCCGGCATAGCGCTGCCAGTCGCGCCCCTTCGGGTCGACCAGCACCGGCACGCCCGCGTCCCGGGCCAGACGGATGATCTCGGCCACATCAGCCAGCGTTCCCTTGCCGTAATCGGAACAGATCAGCACATCCGTGGCCGCCAGCGCGGCGCGGACCCGGGCCAGCAAAGCCGCGCGGTCGAAAGCGCCGTCGAGTGCGAACGAGCGCTCGAAGTCCAGCCGGATGAGCTGCTGATTGCGGCTGACGATGCGCAGCTTGGCGATGGTCGGGTGACCGGGGCTGTCGACCAGGCTATCCACGATCCCGGCCTCGCTCAGCAGGCCGCGCGTGGCCGCGCCCGGCTCGTCTTCACCGACGACGCCGATCAGATGCGTCCGTGCCCCGACCCGCGCCAGGTTGAGCGCGACGTTGGCCGCGCCGCCCAGACGACGCTCCTCGTCGCCGATACGCACGACCGGCACGGGCGCCTCGGGCGAAATACGCCCAGTGTCGCCGTACCAGTAGCGGTCGAGCATGATATCGCCGACAACCAGAACGCGGCTGTCGGTAAACGACGGGATCCGATCCATCCGGGGTTTATTCGCGGGCCTGTTTCGAGCATGATACAAAGCCGGTTGCAGGCTGTGTAGCGCGCCGCGCCGATGCGACCCGACAATGGCAGCCGGCAGCGCACGCCGGCCCGCGTAGGCTGAATGGCAGTTTCCAACCTCCAACACAACGACGAGCCGCGTCTGATCGCCCCGCGTTTCTGGCCCAGCTGGCTCCTGATGGGCCTCGGGTGGCTGCTCAGCCAGCTCCCGTACCGGATCCAGATGGGGCTCGGCGCCGGACTCGGGCGGCTCGCCGCGCATATCGTGCCCGGGCGCCGGCGCGTGGCCGACATCAACCTCAGGCTATGCTATCCGGACTTGTCGGATACCGAACGCCACGAGCTGCTCGACGCGCATTTCCGCTCGGTCGGCCAGGGCGCGCTCGAGACCGGAATCTGCTGGTGGGGCAGCCAGGCCAAGGTCGACGGTCTGGCCCATGTCGAAGGCCTGCATCATCTGGAGGATGCCGCCACCCGCGGTCGCGGCATTATTCTGCTGTCGGCGCATACCACATCGCTGGAACTCGGGGTGCGCATGGCGCAGCCCTACCTGGCCGAGCTGGGGTTCCGGACCACGGCCATGTACAAGCCGCCGCGGGATCCCGTGGTCGAACGCGTGATGCGCCGGCGACGCGAAGCCCATATCGGCGGCGCCGGCATCGCGGACAACGACGTGGTGGCCCTGCTTGCGGCGCTGCGCCGCGGCGACGCCGTCTGGTACGCCGGCGACCAGAAAGCCGGCCAACGGCTCAGCGCGGTGGTGGATTTCTTTGGCCAGCCGGCCCGTACCCATGTGGCGGTCAGTCGCATGGCGGCAATGACCCGGGCGACCGTCGTTCCGTTTTTCACCCTGCGGCGCGCCGACGGCGCGGGCTATCGGCTGATCATCAAACCGCCGCTGACCGATTTTCCGGGCCCGGACGAAGCCGCCGATGCGCGCCGGATGAATGCGATTATCGAATCGGTCGTCAATGAGGATCCGGCGCAGTATTTCTGGTTACACCAGCGCTTCAAACGCGACGGTTACGACCCCTACAAACCGCCGAAGGCGACGCGATAGCCCGTCCGCAACGCCTGCCAATCCGCTTCGCCGAAATGAAAGCGCGTCCCGCGAGCGGCGAACTTGTCGAGAGAACGGCGCAGGCGTGCCAGGTTGGCCTGGCGCCAGCTGCCCGCCCCGCGAAAGCGCGCGCGGTCGAAATCGATCAGATAAATTCGGTCGTTACCGGCCGTCAGAATATTGCGCGCGTTCAGATCCGCATGCCACACCCCGGCACGATGCAGCGCCGCGATCTCGCCGCCCAGGGTGTGCCAACCCGCCGCCGGCATGGGCGTGCGCCCGAGCCTGTCGGCCAGCGGCTCGGTGTTCGGCAGGGCCCATGTGATCAAGTCCGCACCGTAGCCCAGGCCGGCCCGGTACACGGCGCGCGCCGCCACCGGCTTCGGCACCGGCAGGCCCCGCTCGTACAACGCCGCCAATAGCCGAAACTCCCGCACCGGGCGTGTTTGCATATCCCCGGTCCAGAGGTAGCGATCCGGATTGAGGTGCGCCAGCAGACCGCCGCGTCGATAATGCCGCAGCACCCAGACCGCCTCGTTCATGGCGCGAAAAAAATAAGCCGCTCCACGGCCCGCCGCACTGGACAACAGGGCGTCGCGCGCGCGCAGGGCTTCCGGGTCGAACCAGTCGGCGCCCGGCGGCTGTCGGCCGAAAACCCGGCCATCCCATATCGCAATGCCGCCGCCATGCCTGGCGCTGGCCGTATCGACAGTATCCCGGCCACTCAACCGGCGATCTCCTGGCCCGTCGCGACAGCCGCGCCCGGACGGAACACGCCAAGCCGGGGGCATAACGAAAACCGCGCCAGGCGACTGCAAGCATGGGGCAAGCACGGGTTGAAGCGGCTGGGGTACATTAAATACTGTCTCGGGCGCTTGTTGCGGCAGTCGCGGGCGGCGAGCGACATGCGGCTATGTCCGGTACATGGCCAGCCAGTCGAGATAGCGCGGCACGCCCTGCTCCACCGACATGAACGCGTTCGGATAGCCGGCGGCCTGCAACGCCCCCATGTCGGCTTCGGTAAAGCTCTGATAGTGCCCGAGCAACGACTGCGGGAACTGGATATAGCGTTTCTCGCCCCGGCCATGCCAGGCGATCACGGCGTCCGCGACCTCATTGAAGGTCTGGGACCGGCCGGTGCCGCAATTGAAAATACCCGAGACCTGCGGGTGATCGAACAGCCAGAGATTGACCGCAACGACGTCATCGACATGAATGAAGTCGCGCCGCTGCTCACCGTCGCCATAGCCATCCGAGCCGGCGAACAGACGGCATTCGCCGTCTTCGACGATCTGGCTGGAAAAATGCCGGGCGACGCTCGCCATGCGGCCCTTGTGCCCTTCGCGCGGGCCATAGACATTGAAGTAGCGCAGACCCACCACCTGCGAATGTCTCGTCTTGGCCCGGGCCCGCACATACTGGTCGAAAGCGAACTTGGAGAACGCATACATGTTGAGCGGGTCCTCGGCCTCGCGGCGCTCGACGAAATCCGGGCCCATGCCATAGACCGACGCCGACGAGGCATACAAAAACGGGACGCGATGCTGGGCGCACCAGGCGTGCAGCGTCTTCGAATAGGTGAAGTTGCGCGCCATGACGTAGCGGCCGTCCCATTCGGTCGTATCCGAACAGGCGCCCTGATGAAACACGGCATCGACGCCCCGGGGCATGTCGTCGGCGGCCATGCGGCGCTCGAGTTCGTCGTATTCCAGATAATCCGAGAAATCGAGATCGGCCAGGTTGAGGCATTTGTGGCCGTCGGTCAGGTCGTCGACCACCAGGATGTCGCGGATGCCGCGGGCATTGAGCCCGGCGACGATGTTGCTGCCGATGAATCCGGCCGCCCCGGTGACAATGATCATTTCGATGAACTCCCTTGCGACAAACCTGCCACGTCCGCCCCGATCTCCGCGTGTCGGCAGCCATCGCGCCCGGCCATGGCCACGGCAGTATAACCGGCCACCCGCGGGCGCCGGGCGGCGGTACGACGCGCGGCGCGATCCGGCCGGCGCACGGGCGCGGCACCGCCATGGCGACAGCGTACGCACCGCCCGTCGGCGCGATCAACTCGTTGCGCCAGGGCGTGTTGCCGTCGATATCGCCGGCGTGTGACGTGCGGGCGCCATCGTCGGCCCGCCCCTGCTTCGACTCACGCGGGCGCGCCGGGGACATCGGTCGAATCATTCGACGTGCCGGCCGGGCGATCTATCCAGTGTGCCCATAGATCGGCCACGGCCTGACGCTCCGCTTCACGCCGGCTGCCCCGGTCGATCATGGCGCGCTGACCTTGCAAGGCGGCGGCATGCACCACGCGCCGGTAATCGCGATAGGCACGGGTCATCGTGCGGATATCCGCGTAACGGGCGCGCTGGGCCGACTCCATGGTCTCCAGAATACGGATGGCGTCGGTAAAGATGAGCAGTTCCGGACAATCGTGACCGTAGGCCAGAGCCGCGTACTGCGCCATGAATTCGATGTCGATGAGACCGCCCGGCATCTGCTTGACATCCCAACGCCGGTCGGTGGTCTCGTCCTTCACCCGGCGCATCCGTTGCCGCATCGAACGCACTTCGGCGGCCAGCCGGGCCGGATCGCGCTCGGTGGCCAGCAGTTCGCGGCGCAGGCCCGCAAAGCGCGCCCCCAGGCCGGGGGCACCGGCCACCGGCCGCGCCCGGACCAGCGCCTGGTGCTCCCAGGTCCAGGCCTGCTCGCGCTGGTAACGAGCGAATGCCTGGATATGCGTAACCATGAGCCCGGCGTTGCCCGAGGGCCGCAGCCGCATATCGATCTCGTAGGCCCGCCCGGCCGGGGTCGCGGTGGACAGGATATGAATCAGTCGCTGCGCCAGGCGGGTGAAAAAGACCTGATGCGTCAGCTCGCGCCGCCCGCCCTGTGTCGACGCTTCCGATGGGCTGTCGTAGACGAACACCAGATCGAGATCCGAGGTATAACCCAGCTCCAGCCCGCCGAGCTTGCCGTACGCGATCACCGCGAACGGCGCGCGCCGGCCGTCTTCCAGGCGCGGCTCACCGTAGCGATCGCTCATCTGGTCCCAGGCCATGCCGAGCGCGACCTCGAGCACGACCTCGGCCAGCGCGGTGAGATGATCGGAGACGATCATCAGCGGCATGGCGTTGGTGACGTCGGCCGCGGCGATGCGCAGCATGGCCTTCTGGGTGAACCGTCGCAGCGCATTCATGCGCTGGTCCAGATCCAGCACATCGAATGCCGACAGATCGTCGGCCAGCTCGGCCTCCAGTTCGGACCGGCGCGGGGGATGGTAAAGCTGGCGCGGGTCGAGAAAAGAGTCGAGCAGCGCGGGCTGTTCGGCGATGCGCTGGGTGATCCATTCGCTGGCCCCGCACAACCGCATCAACGTCGACAGGGCCGCCGGGTACTCCACCAGCAAGGCGATGTAGTTGCTGCGCCCGACGATCTCGCTGATCACCGACAACGTCCGCAGCACCGAACGCTCGGGGTCGTCGGTGTTCGCCGACGCCGCGATCACTGCCGGAATCAGTTCGCCGAGCCAGCGCCGCCCGCGCGCCTCGAGAATGCGATACCGGCGCTGGTCCTGGAGATCCACAAGCGCCTGGCGTACCGCCGCGGTATCCTCGATGCCGTAGCGTTCGAGCAGATCGTCGGCCTCGGCCGCGGACAGCGTCTGCTGCCAGAGCGCTTCGAGCGCGGCATGCTCCCGATCGCTGGCGCCGGCTGTTTCCTTGGAATCGGGACTGGCGAAGACCTGCTCGAACAAGGCGTGGACCTCGCGGCGCACGCGTTCGGTTTCGGCGGCCAGGGTGTCGCCGTCGGCCATTGCCATGGCACGCGCCAGTCGATCGCGCTCGCCGGCATCCGCCGGAAATTCGTGCGTCTGGCGATCGTCCACCATCTGCAGCCGGTTTTCCAGCCGCCGGAGGAACACATAGCCGGCATCCAGCCGCTCGGCCGTTGCGGCCGCCAGATGGCCGCTCTCGGCCAGCCGGGCCAGCGTCGGGCGCAGCCGATTGTCCTGCAGCTCGGGCTCCTGGCCGCCCCGGACCAGCTGAAAGACCTGGGCCAGGAACTCGATCTCGCGAATGCCGCCGTAGCCGAGTTTCACGTCTGCCTGCGAGTCGCGCCGCGCCACCTGGCGATCGATCATCGCCTTCATCTCGCGGATCGACTCGAACGCGCCGTAGTCGAGATAGCGCCGATAAACGAACGGCCGCAGCGTCGCGATCAACCGCTGCCCGCCTTCGATGTCGCCCGCTACCGGCCGGGCCTTGATCCAGGCATAGCGCTCCCACTCGCGCCCATGCGCCTGGTAATACTGCTCCATCGCCCCGACCGAGCCGACCAGCGCACCGGCGTCGCCGAACGGGCGCAATCGCGTGTCCACCCGATAGACAAACCCGTCCGCCGTCGTTTCGGACAACAGTTTGACCATGCGCTGGGCCACGCGCCGGAAGTAACCGGCCGCATCGAGATCGGCATCGATCTCGATGCCGCGCGACTCATCGAACGCGAGAATCAGATCGATATCGGAGGAAAAATTGAGTTCGCGCCCGCCGAGTTTTCCCATGCCGATCACGATGAGCCGGACCGCCCCGCCCTGCCGATTGCGCAGCGCGCCGAAACGCTCGGCGACTTCGGCCTCGGCCTGACGCAAGGCGTATTCGATACATTGGTCCGCCAGCGCGGACAGATCCGCGAGCACGCGGTCCAGACCGTCGATTGCGGCCAGGTCCCGCCAGGCGATCGCCACCAGAAACGCATTGCGGGCCCCGCGCAACGCGGCGCCGGGGTCGACATCGCCGCACTCGCGGACCCAGCGCGCGACATCAATCTCGAGCGCTGTGGCCGAGTCGGCCATGGCCGCGACCACCCAATCCGGCGATGTTTCCAGGCAATGGCGATACCAGCGCGCCACGAAATCGCTCGCCGCGCATGGATCGATCGGGGCGTGTTGCGGCACGGCCAATGGCGCTTTTCCTCGGAACGGCGTGGTGGGCATGCCGTCGATTCTGTCTCATTCGGCGCGCCGAACTCCAGTCCAGCTCACCATCGGCCGGGCCGGCTGACTCACGACTATGGCGCACGCCCCATGGATACCAGGGTATGGCCCGGGCCGAGCGGGGCGCCTTGTCCCGGCATAGCTCGACTGGTTTCGGGCGCCCATCGCCGGGGCGCCGCGTGCGGCGACAGTCGGGCCGGACGCGATCAAGGCCTATTCCCCCAAGCCCAAAAAAAAGCCCCGCACGGGGCGGGGCTCTTCAAGGCTCGCATCAGGCGAGACAGGCGACTACATCATGCCGCCCATACCGCCCATGCCACCCATGCCGCCCATGTCGGCGCCACCCTTGTCGTCGTCCTCCGGGACGTCGGCCACGGTGGCCTCGGTGGTCAGCAACAGGCTGGCGATGGAGGCCGCGTTCTGCAGCGCGGTACGGCTGACCTTGGTCGGGTCGAGAATACCCATTTCGACCATGTCACCGTATTCGCCGGTGGCCGCGTTGTAGCCGTAGTTGCCTTCGTGGGAAAGCACTTCGTTGACCACGACCGACGGCTCGCCGCCGCTGTTGAACACGATCTGGCGCAGCGGCTCTTCGACCGCACGACGCAGCAGACGGATGCCCGCGTCCTGGTCGTCGTTGGCGCCCTTGACGGCTTCGATGGCCTTGAGCGTACGCAGCAGGGCCACACCGCCACCGGGCACGATGCCTTCTTCGACCGCCGCACGGGTGGCGTGCAGGGCGTCTTCGACACGCGCCTTCTTCTCTTTCATCTCGACTTCGGTCGCCGCGCCGACCTTGATCAGCGCCACGCCGCCGGCGAGCTTGGCCACGCGTTCCTGCAGCTTCTCCTTGTCGTAGTCCGAGGAGGAGTCCTCGATCTGCGCACGGATCTGTTTGATGCGGCCCTCGATGTCGTCGTTGGAACCCTTGCCATCGATGATGGTGGTGTTTTCCTTCGAGATCTGGACCTTGTTGGCCTCGCCGAGGTGATCCAGGGTGGCGTTTTCCAGGGTCATGCCGATGTCTTCGGAGATGACCTGGCCGCCGGTCAGGATCGCCATGTCTTCCAGCATCGCCTTGCGACGGTCACCGAAGCCGGGCGCCTTGACGGCGGCGACCTTCACGATGCCACGCATGTTGTTCACCACCAGCGTCGCCAGGGCTTCGCCCTCGACGTCTTCGGAGACGATCACCAGCGGGCGATTGGCCTTGGCCACGTTCTCCAGCAGCGGCAGCATGTCGCGGATGTTGGAGATCTTCTTGTCGAACAGCAGGATGTAGGGGTTATCCAGCTCGGCCGTCATCGTCTGGTTGTCGGTGACGAAGTACGGCGACAGGTAACCGCGATCGAACTGCATGCCCTCGACCACGTCGAGTTCGTTGAACAGGCTGGAGCCTTCTTCAACGGTGATCACGCCTTCCTTGCCGACCTTGTTCATCGCGTCGGCGATGATCTTGCCGATTTCCTCGTCGGAGTTGGCCGAGATCGAGCCGACCTGCGCGATCGCTTTTTCGTCGTCGCACGGCTTGGACAGCTTGGCCAGCTCGGCGACGGCCGCGTCGACGGCCTTGTCGATGCCGCGCTTGAGATCCATCGGGTTCATGCCCGCGGAAACGGCCTTCACACCTTCGCGCACGATGGCCTGGGCCAGAACCGTGGCGGTCGTGGTGCCGTCGCCGGCGACGTCGGAGGTCTTGGAAGCAACTTCCTTGACCATCTGCACGCCCATGTTCTCGAACTTGTCCTCAAGTTCGATTTCCTTGGCGACGGAGACGCCGTCCTTGGTAATCGTGGGCGCGCCGAAGCTCTTGTCGAGCACCACGTTGCGGCCCTTCGGACCCAACGTGACCTTCACCGCGTTGGCCAGGGTGTTGACACCGCGGACCAGACGCTGACGTGCGTCTTCGCCGAAACGTACTTCCTTAGCAGCCATTGCTCGTTATCCTTGATTCGTTGATTGGTGGTTGACTAATGGATGCGCCAAACGGGCTGTTAACCCAGCACCGCCAGGATGTCGTCCTCGCGCATCACGACGACTTCGTCGCCGTCGACCTTGATCTCGGTACCCGAGAACTTGCCGAACATCACCGTGTCGCCGACCTTGACTTCAGGCTTGCGGACTTCGCCGTTGTCCAGCGGCTTGCCATTGCCGACCGCGATCACTTCGCCGCGCTGCGGCTTCTCGGCCGCGGAATCGGGAATGACGATGCCCCCGGCCGTCTTCTGCTCTTCTTCGATCCGCTTGATTACGATGCGGTCATGTAGAGGACGGATATTCATGCCACCCTTCTCCTCGAAACTGTGAAGGTTGTTGATAAAAAGCCCGACGGCTCATTGCCGCCACCCAGACTGCCGATTGGCAATCTTGATCACCGCAATTGATGCGGCCTCGCGGCCCCCTTTCAAGAGCAGGCGCACAAATTTTTAACCCGCACCGCCGCCGATCCGAAAGTGAAACGTCATCTTGTCGGAATTGAACTGAGGCAGTATCGTGCGATACGAGTCAAGTCATGCCGAGTGTTCTCGGCGATCCCGGAGGTTCCATGGCCGAATCCACAATGCGTCGCGTCGCCATCGTCGGCAGCGCCCGGATCCCGTTCTGTCGTTCCAACACCGCGTATTCGCATCAGTCGAACCAGGACCTGCTGACGGCGGCCTTCAAGGCGCTGTCGGAGAAGTATCGCCTGGCCGGCGAGCTTATCGGCGAGGTCGCGGCCGGCGCGGTGCTCAAGCACTCGAGCGATTTCAACCTCACGCGCGAAGCGGTGCTCGGCACCGACCTGGATCCGCACACCCCGGCTTTCGACGTCCAGCAAGCCTGCGGCACCAGCCTGGAAACAACGATCCTGCTTGCCAACAAGATCGCCATGGGCCAGATCGAGTCCGGCATCGCCGGCGGCACCGACACCACGTCGGACGCCCCGATTGCGGTCAACGAGGCGCTGCGCAGGATTCTGCTCGATATCAATCGCGCAAAGTCCGGCGGTGAGCGAGCCAAGCTGCTCGCCAAACTTCGGCCACGTCATCTCGTACCGAACCTGCCGGGCGTGTCCGAGCCGCGCACCGGCATGTCGATGGGCGAGCACTGCGAGCTGATGGCCAAGGAATGGAAGATCTCGCGCCGCGCCCAGGACGAGTTGGCACTCGCCAGCCACAAGAATGCCGCGCAGGCGTATGTGGATGGCTTCTACGACGATCTGGTGTTCCCGTATCTGGGCGTGGAGCGCGACAACAACCTGCGCCCGGATTCGAGCATGGAGAAACTGTCCAAGCTACGGCCGTCGTTCGACAAGGCCAACGGCACGCTGACCGCCGGCAATTCCACACCGCTGACCGACGGCGCATCCAGCGTGCTGCTGGCGAGTGAAGACTGGGCCCGGGAACGCGCGCTGCCGATCCTGGCCTACTTCACGCCCTACGCGCGCACCGCCGCAGTCGACTACGTGGACGGCGGCGAAGGGCTGCTGATGGCGCCGACCTATGCCGTGCCCGAAATGCTCGACGCAGCGGGCCTGACGCTGCAGGACTTCGACTTCTACGAGATTCACGAAGCCTTCGCCGCCCAGGTGCTGTGCACGCTCAAGGCATGGGAGTCGAAGAAATACTGCAGCGAGCGTCTCGGCCGCGACGCGCCGCTGGGCTCGATCGATATGTCGAAACTCAACGTGAAGGGCTCCTCGCTCGGGCTGGGTCATCCGTTCGCGGCCACGGGCGGGCGCATCGTGGCCACCCTGGCCAAGATCCTGGACGAAGCCGGTTCGGGACGCGGGCTCATTTCCATCTGTGCCGCCGGCGGCCAGGGCGTGACCGCGATTCTGGAAAAACCGTAGTACCGCCCTGGACAGGGCACGGGCATCGGGCCGGCGGCGCTGGCCTGATGCCCGTTTTGTCTTTAGCCTTCCCGGCATCACCCAGCGCCTGATGCCCTATGACCCGTCGTATTCGTCACCGCCGGCCGCGCGCGGCCGGAGTCCGCGCATGAGCGCGACACCGACACGCGGCGGCTGGGCCTCGCGCTTCGGCTTCATCATGGCGGCTGCCGGCTCGGCGATCGGGCTCGGCAATATCTGGAAGTTCCCGTACATGACCGCTTCGAACGGCGGCGGCGCCTTCCTCGTGGTCTATCTGGTCTGCGTGTTCGTATTCGGCATCTCGCTGCTGCTGGCCGAACTGGTATTCGGGCGCATGGCCAAGCGCAACCCGATCGGCGCGTTCCGGCGGCTGGCCGGCGGCGTCTGGCCGGCGGTGGGGGCGCTCGGCGTGGTCACCGCACTGGTCATCCTTTCGTTTTATGTCGTGGTCTCGGGCTGGGCCATCGCTTATTTCATTTATGCCATCCAGGGCACGCTCACGCAGTCGAGCGCCGGTCAGCTCAACGCCTTGTTCGGCCACCTGGTGTCGAGCCCGATCCTGCCGTTGATTTATGCGGTCATTTTCATGGCGTTGACCGGCGCCGTCGTGATCGGTGGCGTGGCCGGCGGCATCGAGCGCATGGCGAAACTGTTCATGCCGCTGCTGTTCGTGATTCTCATTCTGCTGATGCTGCGCTCACTCACTCTGCCCGGTGCTTCGCGCGGGCTCGTCTTTTTCCTGCATCCGGACTGGTCGGCGATCAACGGGCATCTGATCTCCGCCGCCCTCGGCCAGGCGTTTTTCACGCTCTCCCTCGGCGTGGGCGGCATGATCACCTACGGCTCTTACATGGCCGATACGCAGGATCTCGGGCGCGACGCGCTGTCGGTGGTCGCACTCAATACGCTGGTTTCGCTGCTGGCCGGCCTGATGGTGATTCCGGCGATGATGTCGGCCGGCCTCACGCCCGCTGCCGGCGGCCCGGGCACGACCTTCAAGGTGCTGCCGACGGTGTTCGCGGCCATGCCGGCCGGCAACCTGTTTGGCATCGGGTTTTTCTTTTTGCTCATCCTCGCCGCGCTGACCTCGTCGGTTTCGCTTCTCGAGCCGGCGGTGAGTTTTCTGGTCGACGAACACGGCATGAAGCGTGCCCACGCCACGCTGATCGGTGGCGGTGGCTGCCTGGCGCTGGCCGTGCCGGTGTCGCTGTCGTTTGGTATCTGGCACCACGTGCAACTATTCGGCCTGACGATTTTCGGGCTGATGGATTATCTGACCAGTAACCTCGCGCTGCCGATCGGCAGCCTGTTGACCGCGCTGTGCGTGGGCTGGGTGGTCGGCCGTCCCACGGTCGGCGAGTTAACCAATCACGGCCGGATCGCCGCGGACTGGGCGCCGGTATGGCTGTTTTTCATACGCTACATCGCGCCGATCGGCATCGTCTGGATCCTGATCCAGGGCGTGTTCGGCCTCTGATGCCAAGCGTTGCATCTATAATCGATCACCCTGACGTATCGCCGAACCAGAGTCGATAGCGAGGATCAATAATGCGCCGCGATGAATCCACCCCGGTCGGTGTGCTGTTCACCAACCTGGGCAGCCCGGACGACACCTCGGTGTCGGCGGTACGCCGCTATCTGCGCGAGTTTCTCAGCGATCGCCGCGTGATCGATCTCAACCGGGCGCTTTGGCTGCCGATTCTGTACGGCATCATCCTGACGTTCCGGCCCCGGAAATCGGCCGAGGGCTATCGCTCGGTCTGGATGGACGAAGGCTCGCCGCTGATCGTGTACGCCCGGCGCCAGGCGGCCGGCATCCAGGCCCGCCTGGATGCGCAATTGTCGCGGCCGGTGCATGTGGCGCTGGGCATGCGCTACGGCAACCCCTCGATCGAGTCGGGCCTCGGGGAACTGCATGCCGTCGGCTGCCGGAAGATCCTGATCCTGCCGGCCTACCCGCAGTATTCCGCGACCACGGTCGCCACGACGTTCGACAAGGTCGGCGCCGTGCTCGAGAACTGGCCGGAGCCGCCGGCGCTGCGCCAGATCAATCGCTACCACGACGACCCGGGTTATATCGCCGCACTCGCGAACTCGGTGCGCGAACACTGGGCGCAACACGGCCGCGGCGACAGGCTGGTGATCTCGTTTCACGGCATCCCCAAGCGCTACGTGAAGCAGGGCGATCCCTACCCACGCGACTGTGGCGTCACCGCGCAGTTGCTGGCCACGGAACTCGGCCTGTCGCGCAACGAATACAAGGTCTGCTTCCAATCCCGTTTCGGCCGCGAACCCTGGCTCCAACCATATCTCGACAAAACCATGAAAGCCTGGGGGGCAGATCCGGCCATCAATACCGTGGATGTGATCTGCCCCGGCTTTTCGGCCGATTGTCTGGAAACACTGGAAGAAATCCGCGAGGAGAACCGCGGCTACTTCGAGCAGGCTGGCGGCGACGCGTTACGGTATATTCCCGCGCTCAACGATCGCGACGATCATATCGAAATGTTCGCGCGCCTTATTCGCGAAGAACTGGCCGGCTGGGTCTGACCGGCGCGGCGCCGAACTACGGAGCACGCTATGCACTGGCTCGCCACTTTTGGTCTGAACTACGGGCTGTTCCTCGCCAAGACAGCAACGCTGGTGGCCGCCGTCGTCATTGTGGCGATCGTGCTGACCTCGAGCGCGATCAGCCTGCGCCGCGAGAAAAACCGCCGGCTTCGGGTCGAGCGTGTCAACGACCACTTGGAGCACATGGCCGATACGCTCTCGGACGCCCTGCTCAACGATGCCGAGAAGAAAGCGCGCGCCAAACAGCGCAAGAAGGAAAGCAAACAGAAAGCCAAGGCCGAGAAGCTTGGCAAGAAACACCCGCCGCAACGCCTGTTTGTGCTCGACTTCGACGGCGATATCCGCGCCTCGGCGGTCGAGGGACTGCGTGAATCGATCAACGCCCTGCTCCAGGTCGCCGAATCCGACGACGAAGTATTGCTACGACTCGAATCCGGCGGCGGCATGGTCCACAGCTATGGCCTTGCCGCCTCGCAACTGGCGCGCCTGCGCGATGCCGGTATCCGGCTGACAATCTCGGTCGATCGCGTCGCGGCCAGCGGTGGCTACATGATGGCCTGCGTCGGCGATCGCATCGTCGCCGCACCCTTCGCCATCATCGGGTCGATCGGCGTCGTGGCTCAGTTGCCGAACTTCCATCGCTGGTTGTCCGACAAACACATCGATTTCGAGATGCACACCGCCGGCGATTACAAGCGCACGCTGACCGTGTTCGGCGAGAACACCGAAGCCGGCCGCGAAAAATTTCGCGAGGAACTGGAAGACACGCACGGCCTGTTCAAGGCGTTCGTGGCCGAACATCGCCCCGGTCTGGATATCGACGCGGTGGCCACCGGCGAGCACTGGTACGCCCGCCAGACGCTGGACAAACGGCTGGTCGACGAAATCGCCACCAGCGACGCGGTCATGCTCGCCGCTGCCCGCGACGGGCGTGACGTGTTCACGATTGCCGTGCACGCGCCCCAGGGGCTGATCGCCCGCCTGACCGGTCAGGCCAGTCGAGTGCTGGCGAGGGCCCTGCACGAACAAGGCCTGATTCGGGCCGAAATCGGGCGCCGGACGCATTGATTTGGGCCGGTTATGAAACTCCCCGGCATCTCGACGGTCACAGGGCTGGGGACGTAGCCGGCACGGCCGGTCGTTTGGTGACACCGACGAGTAAGGACCTATGACACAACTCGCATCTCTGCGCTATCGCGCCTTCTTTCTCCTGCTCCTGGCGCTGCTGGGCACGAGCGCTCAGGCGTCCATTCCCAGCGGCATGCTGTCCGGTGACGACCCGTCGCTGGCGCCGATGCTCCACAACACGTTGCCGGCCGTGGTCAACGTGGTGGTGACCGGCAAGGCGCAGCAGACGCCGAACAACCCGCTGTTCAACGATCCATTCTTCCGGCAGTTCTTCAACGCGCCGCAACAACAACAGCAGATGCAACACCCGACCGCCATCGGTTCGGGGGTGATCGTCAACGCGGACAAGGGCTATATCGTGACCAACAATCACGTGGTCCGTAACGCGCAGAAGATCGAGGTCCGGCTGCGGGACAATCGGCAGTTCAAGGCCAAGATCGTGGGCACGGACCCGGCCACCGACCTGGCGGTGATCCAGATCAAGGCCAAGAATCTCACCCAGCTCAAGCTCGCCGACTCCGACAAGCTGCAGGTCGGCGATTTCGTGGTCGCCGTGGGCAACCCGTTCGGCCTGCGTCAGACCGTGACCTCGGGCATCGTATCCGGCCTGGGCCGCCACATCGGCAACCCCGAGGACGGACAGGGCAGCCGCTATCAGAACTTCATTCAGACCGATGCGTCGATCAACCCCGGCAACTCGGGCGGCGCGCTGCTCAACCTCAAGGGCCAGCTGGTCGGCATCAACAGCGAGATCCTGTCGCAGTCGGGTGGCAACATCGGTATCGGCTTCGCCATTCCGTCGAACCTGGTCAAGACCGTTTACCACCAGCTGGTCAAATACGGCAAGGTCAAGCGCGGCATGCTCGGCGTGGTCGGCCAGAACCTGACACCGGCCCTGGCCAAGGCCTTCGGCTTGAACATCGATCAGGGCGTGGTGATCGCGCAGGTCATGCCCGATTCCCCGGCCGCCAAGGCGGGCATCAAGCAGCGTGACGTAATCACCGCCGTCAATGGCAAGGAGATCGACAACTTCTCCGACCTGCAGAACGCCATCGGCCTGCGTTCGCCGGGCGACAAGGTGACCATCGACCTGCTGCGCGACGGCAAGAAGATGCAGGTGCACGCCACACTGGCCAAGGCCTCCGCGCTGACCGGCGCGGGCAACGCCACTACCGGCGGTTCGCTGAACAGGAATCTGGCCGGCGCCCAGTTCGGCCCATTGACCGACAACAACCCGCTGTCGGGCCAGGTGCAGGGCGTGGTGGTCACCCACGTGCAGGCCGGCAGTCCCGCGGCCCAGGCGGGTCTCCAGCCGGGCGACGTGATCACGTCGGTCAACCGGCATCAGATCAGCAGCGTCTCCCAGCTGCACAAGCTGGCCGGCCCGGATACCAAGCAGCTGCTGCTGCATATCCGCCGCGGCCAGGGCGCGCTGTTCCTGTTGATACAGTAGACTGCCGCAACCGGCGCCGTTGGCGCCGACCGCGAAAAGCCCGGCTTCGGCCGGGCTTTTTGTTGCGTATCATCCGGAAGGTGCCGATTTGCCGTCGTTTTGTCTGCCTCGATCGCGTCGTTATACTCGAACGCGTTGCAGGAGCCTGTCATGAGCCAGTTCGATCTCGCCGACTTCGAAGCGCAAGTCCATGCGCTGCTGGCCGCCTATCATCGTCTGCAGGCGGACTACGACGCCCTGCAGACGGCCCACGAAGCCGAGACTCAGCGCAATCGCGAGATTCGAGAGCGTTTGAATGGGGTGATCGAACGCATCCGGGCGCTCGAGGCCGAAGCCGGCAATGTGTAACCGCCGGCCGCGAGCACGGCCCATCGCCGGGCTTGGCGTCGGCTCACCGGCGTCACGGGATGCAAATGCACGCGATAACGGGTTTAATCGGAGAGCGACAACCTCTGAGTCCCCGATGGGGGCGTGACACATGGCACGGGCGGACATCATGGGTAGCGACAAGACACAGACCGCGCTGACGGTGCGTATTCTCGGGCGCGACTACTCGGTCACCTGCCCCGAAGGCGAACGCGAAGCGCTGCTGCGCTCGGCCGAACACCTGTCCAAGCGCATGAGCGCGATCCAGCGTCAGGGCAAGACCCTGGGCTCGGAGCGGATCGCCATCATGGCCGCACTCAACATCGCGCGCGACCTGCTGGACCTGCAGCGCCAGGTCGAGCGACGCGACGCGGGCCTTGCCGATAGCGACGAGGAAATGACGGAGCGCCTGTCGCAGCTCCAGCTGCGGATTGAGTCGGCACTCGATTCCTCGGGGTGACAGCCTGATCGGTCGTGCGTTTGTCACGGCCCCGGGCCGGGGGTACCATGTACCTACCGGCATTCCTGCGGTGTTCGACGGTCTCCCGGTTCCCCTTGAGCCTAATTACCTAACCAGGGGTGGGAACCGGCGCAGGTGAGTATGCCCGCCTTGCTGCGGGAAACCTAATGCGTCGCGGAACGCCCCACTTGAGCGCTTGTCTCAAGGATAGTGGACGACTGACGGCACGCGCGGGAATGTCGGTCCCTCTTGTTCGCTCGCCTGCCCATGGCCCGAATCGCCGATCAGCGCAAGACCGCTCTATCCGCCCGCCGGAGATTGAGCGCCGTTGACCGTCAACGCGCCTCGCGTGCGGCCTGCCGGCGGCTGGCCCGTCTGCCGGCCGTGCAGCGCGCGCGCCGGATCGGCCTGTACTGGCCGCTGGCCAGCGAGATCGACCCCCGCCCCCTGATCCCCCTGCTCGGCCGGTCGCCGCGGGTAATCTGCTACCCGCGCGTGGTCGGCGGTGTCCTGCGGTTCGTGCCGATACGCCCGGCGCGAGCCTGGCGTCGCTCCGAGCTCGGCGTCTACGAGCCCGGCGGCTGGAGCCGCCCCGTCAACGCGCTCGACTTGCTGGTCATGCCGCTGGCCGGTTTCGATGCCGACGCCCATCGCATCGGTCTCGGCGGCGGCTTCTACGATCGCACGCTGGCCCCGGTCAGGGATCGGGCCTATCGCAGCCCGACGCGCATCGGCCTCGCCTTCGAATGCCAGCGGCTCGACGCCGTCGAACCCCAGCCATGGGATGTCGAACTGGCCGCCGTGGTGACCGAAAGCCGCGTGTATCGCAGCCGTCTGTAACGGTCGCCGGCACGGCATGTACAAGGCCACCAGGCCTCGACTGAATGGTGCCGCCCCCCAACCGGCATCGCCGGCTCTCGCATGGCATGCGGACAAACCCTAGAATCGATCGACCCGCACGCACGATAAGGAGACACATGCGCTACTGGTTGATGAAATCCGAACCGGACGAATTCAGCATCGAGGACCTGAAGAACCGTCCCCGGCAGACCGAAGGCTGGGACGGCGTACGCAATTATCAGGCGCGCAACTTCATGCGCGACGACATGCGCGAGGGCGACCTGGCTTTTTTCTATCACTCGAACACGAAGGTGCCCGGGGTTGTCGGCATCATGCGCATCTCGCGCGAAGGCTATCCGGACGAGACCGCCTTCGACCCGAAGGATCCGCATTACGACCCGAAATCCGATCCGGACAAGCCGCGCTGGTACCGAGTGGACGTCACCTACGAGCGCGAGCTGGAGCGTGTAATTCCACTGTCCGAAATCAAGGACCACGCCGACGAACTCGACGGCCTGCCGCTGGTGCGTAAAGGCAACCGGCTGTCGGTGATGCCGATCGACAAGAAACACTGGGACTTCATTCTCGGCATGGAGCATGCGGGCGAGGAATAGCGACCCGGCACGGCTGCGTATGCCCAGGGATTGCGAGGTCCCATACGGATTCACGCACGCAACTGGCGTATGGCACTGCGCTTACATAGGTCGATACGCCGGCTAATCCACGGGCCCACGAGGCCGATAGGTCGATTGCGCGCTGGGGCGTGCGGACTCTCATCAAGGCCCGGCACCGTCGATGTGCCACCCAGAGGCCGGATATACGGACGCTGCCTGCTCTGTTTTATTGTCGAGGCTTGCTTACTGGAGCGGATCCATATACGGATTAGGTGCTTGCACCGTAATCCGACAGCCGAGCTTATTGATCAGGCATGAAAATACCTTCGTGCCGGGTTAATAGAACCCGCAGATTGAGCGTCGGATTACGCGCTGCGCGCTAATCTATCCGACCTACCGCGACTCGACGTTTTCCGGCCGGAAACGATTCATGCGGCCCACGTTGCCAGGGTTTCGCGCTGTAGCGCGACTCCCTTCGTTTGCGTGTCCACACGAAAAGAAGCGAAGGACACTCTATCTGCGCATCGATCCCCTGCGCTCCGCAAGGGAACCCAATACAGACAAAGCCCGCCAAGCCGTGCGCGTTGGCCTGCCTGTATTGTCTCCCGTCTGAGGCGACGGAGACGCACAGCGGCGACGAGTGTCCGGCGCATTGCGCCGGGTCGGCCAGCCTGTCTGTCTGAGCGTCGCCAAAGCGACGCGAGTTCTGGCCGCATGCCGTCACCGCGAGCATCGGAGTGCACCGGCCCAGCCGGCGCCGATGCCGGTGCTCTTTTCTTGGTTCCTTCTTTTGAGCAAGCAAAAGAAGGGACTCGCACGGCATTGCGAAACCAGAGCCCAACTCACCTCGTGGTTCAATATTTTGGCTGCCGAAACCGCCCGTTCGCGCTTGGAAAACTCGCGGGTTCGATGCAATTCGGCGTGTCGCGGTACCGCGTGTTGGATGTCGGCGCCGACAAACGACTACATCCGCTACGGGCGCCCCATCACCTCATCGATCCGCGCCGTAACCGCCGCCACCGGAATCAACCCCATCACCCCGGCATCGTCCTCGATCCGTGTGCCCCACTTCACCGCATCCGGCGTGCTGTTGCGATAGTGCGACGCGGCCTCGGCGAAGTAGTCCACGCACAGGTCGCGCGACCGGTACGCACCGCTGCGACGCGGATCGGTCGCGGCATGCAGACTGATGGTGGCGATGTCGGTGGCATTCGCCATATGCGCCGGCCCGGAATCGGGGGTCAGCAGGATTCGACCGTGCTCGAACAGTGCCAGCAGTTGCTTGAGATTGGTTTGCCCGATGAGATCGGTCGCCGGCTCGCGCATGGCGCCCCGGATCGCCTCACCCGCGGCGCGTTCGGCCCGGCTCGGCCCGCCCACCAGCACGCAACGCATTCCGTGAGCCCGTATCGCATGATCGGCCGCCGCGGCATAGCGCTCGGCCGCCCAGTTGCGCATTGCATGGCTCGAACACGGACTGATGAACAGGATCGGGCGCGGGTCGCGCGCCGCATACAGCAAAGCGCCGGCATGCGCGCGGTCGACATCGGCGATCGGCACCCGCCAGTCGAACACGGGTTGCGCGGCGCCGATGGCCGCAGCAAAGCCCAGAAAGCCATCCACCACATGGCGGCTGGCCACCGGCGGCATACGTTCGTGCACGAATAGACGCTGCCCGTCCCGCGACCGGCGTCTGTCGAAGCCGATACGACGCTTGGCGGATATCAGGCGGCTGACGCGGTTGGCGCGCCAACTCGCGTGCATGTTCAGCAGCGCATCAAAGCGGCGACCGGCCAATTGACGCTTGAGCGCGACGATCGCCGAGCGCCCGCCGCGCTTGTCGTAGACCAGGCACTCGACGCCCGGCAGATCGGCCACCAGCTTCGCCTCGGTCCGGTTGATCACCCAGCCGATCTCGATGTCGGGACGGGCCGCTTGCAGCGTATGCACCACCGGCACAACGTTGGCGCAGTCACCGAGCGCGGACAGCCGCAGGATACAGACGCGGCGCGGCACCTGCGCTGGCAGAGTTCGGTCGGACATGATCAGTCGCCGACTTCTTCCTTGTGCGTGTCTGCCGCGTCCGCGTGCGACGGCGGCTTGTCCGCTTCGTGCTCGGCCTCGATGAAGATGCGTTTCACCGTGGGGCACTCGGTCTTGATCCGGCGGTCCATGTCGGCGATGGCGTTCTGAAGCGCTTCCCCGGACAGGCCCGGCTTGAAGCGCAGGCTGATATTGGCGAGCACATATTCCGGCCCGATATGCATGGTCGGCACTTCGTTGACCCGGGCCACCGCCGGATGGCGGCTCGCGATGTCCTCGATCTGCTGCACCACGTACTGGTTGGCGGACTCGCCGATCAACAAGCCCTTGGTCTCGACCGCCAGCCACACCGAGGAAAACGCGAGGATGCCGCCGATACCGATCGAGGCAAGGCCATCGAAGATTTCGATCCCGGTAAACTGCACCAGCGCCAGCCCCGCGCCGGCCAGCAGCAGGCCCGCAATCGCCGCCGTATCCTCGAACAACACCAGGAACTTGTTCGGATCCTTGCCGCGACGAACCGCCTCGAGCACGCCCCAGCTGCCCTTCACGCGCCGGAACTCCTTGGCCGCGATCGACCAGCTCGTGCCCTCGAACAGCACGGCCAGACCCAGCACGCCGTAGTTGATCAGCGGATGATCGATCGCATGCGGATGCATGACCTTCTCGATGCCTTCATAGATCGAGATGCCCGCGCCGAGCGTGAACAGCAACACCGCGACCATGAAGCTCCAGAAATAGATCTCCTTGCCATAGCCGAACGGATACTTGGCGTCGGGCGGCTTCTTCGCCCGCCTCATCCCGTAGAGCATCAGCGCCTGGTTGCCGGTATCGATGACCGAGTGAATGCCCTCGGCCAGCATCGCCGTACTGCCGCTGAAGATCGAGGCGATGAACTTGCTGATCGCGATCAGCAAGTTCCCGGTCAGGGCGGCCAGCACAACCGTCTTCGAATTGGATTCCGACATCGATCCGTCTCGGCGAGCGTCTCAACCGGCCTGCAGAAACCGTTGATAGACCGGGTTGTCGGTTTCCTCGGCGTAATCGTAGCCGATGGCATCGAGCGCGGCACGACAGTCGGCCCGCTCATCGGGCGCGACCTGAATCCCCAACAGTACCAGGCCGTGCGCATGCCCATGGTTGCGATAATGGAACAACGAGATGTTCCAGCGATCGCCCATCGCCTCGAGAAAGCGCAGCAGTGCGCCCGGGCGCTCCGGGAACTCCACCCGGAACAACACTTCCGAGCCGGCGCCGGCTGCGCGCCCGCCGACCATGTGCCGCACATGCAGCTTGGCCATTTCGTTGCGCGACATATCGAGCACGTCGTAGCCGGCGCCTCGGAGCGTATCGATCAGGGCATCGCGTTCGGCGATACCGTTGCTGAGCTTGATGCCGGCAAAGATCTGGGCGCGTGTGTCGTCGGCGTAGCGATAACCGAACTCGGTGATCGAGCGATCGCCGACGGTACGGCAGAACTGCAGGAATGCGCCCGGCCGTTCGGGCATGGTAACCGCCAGCAGCGCTTCCCGCTGCTCACCGAGCTCGGCGCGCTCGGCGATATACGACAGCCGGTCGAAATTGACGTTGGCCCCCGAGGTGATGGCGACCAGATCCTCGTTCTCGATCCCGGTCTCGGCCGCGTATTTCTTCGCCCCGGCCACCGCCAGCACGCCCGCCGGCTCGGTCAGTGCACGCGTGTCCTCGTAGACGTCGCGGATGGCCGCGCACATCTCGTCGATGGACACGGTCATCATCGCGTCCACGTGCCGCTGGCAGACGCGGAATGTTTCCTCGCCCACCTTTTTCACCGCGACGCCGTCGGCGAACAGCCCGACCTCGTCGAGCGTCACACGCTCGCCGGCGGCCAGCGACGCGCCCATGCTGGCGGCATCCTCCGGTTCGACGCCGATCACACGAATGTCCGGGCGCACGCTCTTGATGTAGGCCGCCACGCCGGCCAGCATGCCACCGCCGCCGACGCAGACGAACACGGCATGAATCGGCTGCGGGTGCTGGCGCACGATCTCCATGCCGATGGTGCCCTGCCCGGCGATCACATAGGGATCGTCGTAGGGATGGATATAGACCAGGCCGTCGCGTTCCATGATCTCGGCGGCATGGGCCGCGGCTTCGTCATAGCCGTCGCCGTGCAGCACAATCTCGCCGCCGAAGCCGGCCACCGCGCTCACCTTGATCTGCGGTGTGGTCCGGGGCATGACAATCACCGCGCGAATACCGAGATTGCGCCCGGCCAGCGCCACGCCCTGGGCATGGTTGCCCGCCGAGGCACAGATCACGCCGCGCGCCTTCTCTTCTTCGGTCAGATGCGAGATCTTGTTGTAAGCGCCCCGCAGCTTGAACGAATGCACCGGCTGCAGATCCTCGCGCTTCAAGAACAGCCGGTTGCCGATGCGCTGACTCAGTTGCGCGGCTTCCACCAGCGGCGTCTCGATCGCCACGTCGTAGACCCGGGCCGCATTGATTCGCTTGAGATATTCGGCGTCGCCGACATCGACGGCCGGGGCCGAACCGCCGAGGGCGGTCTGTTTGAGGCTGCTGTTCATGGCGCACACGGCTTGGAAAAACGCCTCATGCTAAACCTTTGGCGCGGCCGCGACCACGGCCACTCGCCCGCACGCCGATGCTTGGCGTATCATGCCCGGCATTTAGACGGTCGAATCCGAGCCGGCGGCATCGGCACTTGCCGAATGCGCAAGCATGGCCACCCGGCCGCCCGCGATTGTCGATCGCGTCGCGGCGGGTTCGATCCCGCGTTGTCACAATGCGAGGTGCAGGATGCAGAACATCGTATTCATCGGCGGCGGCAACATGACGACCAGTCTGGTCAGCGGGCTGCGCAACGCGGGCTGGCCCGGTGACAGCATTACCGTGGTGGATCACAACGCCGACAAGCGCGAACGCCTGGCCGAGCAGTATCGCGTGAACACGGTCGCGCAGGCGCCGGCTGCGCACCTGGCAACCGCGGATGCGGTCGTGCTGGCGGTGAAGCCGCAGGGCATGGCGGATACGGCGCGCGCCCTCGCCCCGCTGCTCGGCACGGCCCGCCCGCTGATTCTGTCGATTGCGGCCGGCATCCCGCTGTCGGCGCTGCGCGGTTGGCTGGGCGCCGATTTCGCCTATGTGCGCTGCATGCCGAATACGCCGTCGCTGCTCGGCGTGGGCGCGACCGGTCTTTACGCCGATGCCACCACGACGGCCGAACAACGCCAGCTCGCCGACGACATGATGGCCACCGCGGGTGTCAATGCCTGGGTCGAGGATGAATCGCTTATCGATGCGGTGATCGCGACCTCGGGCAGCGGCCCGGCTTATTTCTTCGCCTTCATGGAGGCGATGATCGCCGGTGCCACCCAGCTCGGGCTGGACGAGACCGCCGCGCGCGAGCTCGTGCTCCAGACCGCACTGGGCGCGGCCCGCATGGCCACCGAGTCCGGCGACGACCCGGCCACCCTGCGGGCCAAGGTGACCTCCAAGGGCGGCACCACCGCCGCCGCGCTCAACCACTTCCAGGCCGGCGATCTCGACCGGCTCGTGGCCGGCGCCATGCGGGCGGCATCCGACCGCGCCGCCGAACTCGCCCACGACCTGTCCGACGGTTAGATTCATGATCGATCACACCAACAATGCCCTGCTGTTTCTCGTCGATACGGTGTTGTCGTTGTACATCATCGTGGTATTGCTGCGGGTGATCCTGCAGTTGGTGCATGCCGATTTCCGCAATCCGATCTCCCAGTTCGTCTGGCAGACCACGCGTACGCCGGTGAACGTATTGCGCCACGCGATTCCGCGCTGGCGCAACTGGGACCTGCCGGCACTGGTGTTCGGCCTGATCCTGTCCTACGTCCTGATCCAGATCGATCTGGCGCTCGGCGCGCCCGGTTTCGGCCCGCAACTGCTGCCGTCGCTGGCCTGGGCGATCCTCAAGATGGCCACGCTGGTCTGCAATCTGTATTTCTTCACGATCCTGGCCCAGGCGCTGATGAGCTGGATCTCGCCGAATCAGTTCAGCCCGGCCACCGACATTCTGTTTACCATCAACGAGCCGCTGTTGCGGCCGGTGCGCGGCGTGATTCCCGGCATCGGCGGTCTCGATCTGTCGCCGCTGGTGGTAATCATCGCGCTGGAAGTGGTCTCGCGCCTGCTACCGCTGCCGGGGCTGTTCCGTTAGCGCGATGGCGATGGAATCTCCCGCCCACTCGATCGGAATCGTCGAGCCGCAGACACTGCACATCGACGAGCCGCTGGCTCTGGACTGCGGCAAGCAGCTGGCCGAATTCGACCTGGTGTACGAGACCTACGGCACGCTCAACGCGGCGCGTTCCAACGCGGTGCTGATCTGCCACGCGTTGTCCGGCAACCACCATGCGGCCGGCTACCACAGCGAGGCCGACGCCAAGCCGGGCTGGTGGAACAAATGCATCGGCCCCGGGAAGATGATCGACACCAATCGCTTCTTCGTGGTCTCGGCGGCCAATCTCGGCTGTTACAACGGCTCCACCGGCCCGGGCAGCCTCAATCCGGAAACCGGACGTCATTACGGCCCGGATTTCCCGGTGGTGACGGTCGGCGACTGGGTTCGTTCCCAGAACCTGTTGCGCGCCCATCTCGGGATCGAGCGCTGGGCGGCGGCGGTCGGCGGCAGTCTCGGCGGCATGCAGGTGATGCAATGGGCCATCGACTATCCGGATCGGCTGGCGCACGCGGTGGTCATCGCCTCGGCACCGAAACTCTCGGCCCAGAACATCGCGTTCAACGAGATCGCCCGCCAGGCCATCGTCACCGACCCCGAGTTCCACGAAGGCCGCTACTACGAAAAAGGCGTGGTGCCGCGCCGCGGCCTGATGCTGGCCCGCATGCTCGGTCACATCACTTATCTGTCGGATGATGCCATGCGCGCCAAGTTCGGTCGCGACCTGCGCGCCGGGCGTATCAATTACGGCTTCGATGTCGAGTTCCAGGTCGAGTCGTATCTGCGGCATCAGGGCGAATCGTTCGTTACCCGCTTCGATGCCAACACGTATCTGCTGATGACCAAGGCGCTGGATTACTTCGACCCGGCCTACGCCACCGGCGGCCGGCTGGCCGAGGCGTTCGAGCCGGCCACGGCACGTTTTCTGGTCATCTCGTTCACCTCCGACTGGCGCTTCGCGCCGGCCCGCTCGCGCGAGATCGTCGACGCCCTGGTCGACGCCGGCAAGCAGGTCGCCTATGCCGAGGTCGAATCCGATCTCGGCCACGACGATTTCCTGCTCACGATGCCGCACTACATGAACACGATGAAGGCCTATATGAGCCGCGTGGCCGCCGAGGTGGGCGCATGAACACGCTGAGCACGCCGACGCGAGACGGTCTGCGGGCCGACCTGGCCCTCATCTCGGACTGGATCGCGCCCGGCACGCGCGTGCTCGATCTGGGCTGTGGCAACGGTGCCCTGCTGGCCCATCTCGAGGCCACCAAGAACGTGCGCGGTTATGGCCTGGAGATCGACCCCGATAACGTCATCGCCTCGATCGCGACCGGCGTCAACGTGCTGCAACTCGATCTCGATGCCGGGCTGAGCCAGTTCGAGGACGACAGCTTCGATTATGTCGTGATGAGCTCGGCGATCCAGGAAGTCCAGCAGCCGCATGTGCTCATCGACGAAATGCTGCGCATCGGCCGCGACTCGATCCTGACTTTCCCCAACTTCGCGCACTGGCGCATGCGACTGAGCCTGGCCTGGCACGGCGTCATGCCGTCGTCACGCGCCTTGCCCAATCGCTGGTACAACACGCCGAACATCCATCTGTGCACGGTGCGCGATTTCGAGCAGCTGTGTGCGACCAAACGGGTGGAGATCGTGCGCCGGCATTTCGTCAATCATGCCCACCGCGCGCATGCGGCGATGCGCCTGGCCCCCAACCTGCTCGGCGAGATCGCGCTGTATCAGCTGCACGCAAGCGGCCTGTCGTAACGGCTCGCGCATCGCGCGGCGCGATCACCCGCGGCCCCGCGGGCCAGGGCCGCGCCGTGTTCTGCGGCGCAGGGCGCACAGGCGCGCCCAGGCCGGTCAGATCGACTCACCGGTGACCGCGAACTTGGCTTTCAGAAACTGCTCGTGCGGTAGATACATCAATTCCGCCAGGTCCCGCAGCAGATGCTCCTCGTTCGCGTCGAGTTCGTTGTCGGCATAGGCCACGCGCCAGAGCATCTCGATCACTTCACGCTTTTCCTGCACATCGAGGCCCTGATTGAGTGTCCTGAGGTACTCGTACAGCGACACCGAGGCGCGCGCCTTCGGCGCTGCTGCGGCGATCAACTCCTCGACTTCGCCGTCCGCCAGGCCGAAATGCGTTTTCAGTTGGCGGCGAATCTCGTCGTATTCGGCCGGCTTATGGTTGTTGTCGGCGTGCGCCATTTCAAGCAGCAATACCGCGGCGGCAATCTGCTGGGCGCGCTGCGGATCGCGCGCGCCGCCATCCGCGGCGGGCTGGATGGCTTCCTTGAGTCGATCGAACAATCCCATCACATTCATTCCTCTGCCGATCACCGGTGGGCCCAGAAGGCTTCGACGCGCTTGCGCAGGTCACTCAGGCGACCGTGCAGGAAATGCCCCGCGCCTTCCATGATCTGGACATCGACCGGCGGCTCGAGTTTCGCCACCGCCGCGATCGAGGCTTGCACGTCGATCACTTCATCCTGATCGCCGAACAGGGCCAGCCAGTCGCAATCGGGGCGCGGCAGCCCGTCATCGAAATAAGCCGCCGGCAAACCAATGGTCAACAGGCTCGGCGTGCCGTCGGCCGCGGCCACACGCAGCGCAGCCGCGGAACCGAAGGAAAAACCCGCGAGGCCGCCCTGGGGCAGGCCGGAGTTTTCAGCCGCCCAGTCGCGCACGGCGCGCAGGTCGTCCTGCTCGCCGCGGCCTGCATCGTAGCGGCCTTCGCTGCGCCCGGTGTCACGAAAGTTGAATCGCAGGGTGGCGAAACCCGCCTCGCGCGCGCCGCGGGCCGTCATGTAGACCACCTTGTTGTCCTTGGTGCCGCCCTGCTGCGGGTGCGGATGGGCGACGACAATGAAACCGCGCGGCTCGCGCCCCGGCAGTTCGACGTCGACCTCGAGTGCGCCGTCCGGACCCTCGATGAATCCACTCGCGCTGTCCTGGCCCGGCCAATTGAGACTGTTCATCAAGACTCCTTGTCCTGTTCCTCGGATGCCCCGTCGCCGGCCGATGCCGAACGCGCGCTTGCGGCCTCGGCACGTTCGGCGCGGGCCCGGCGCCGATCCTCGTCGGTGCGCTTGGGGGCGTAGTAAATGATGGTATCGCCGATATCCGGCCGCGTGCCGCCCGCCGCGGGCGACAGCAGCAACGTCCGGTCATCGTGCAACACGGCGATGGGGATGGCTTCCGGCGGCCGGTCGCGCTTGAGATCGTCGTAGCCGTAATTCTCGGTGAGCCGGGTCTTGTAGAACTGCCAGCTCTGGAAATGATGACGCCAGAGTTCTTCATACTGGGCCGACTCGTCGAACGCCGGCCGGCCCCGTAGCGGCCGGGCCACGACCTTGGCGTCGTTGTTTTCGTCGGCCGCGTACATCGGCAGCTGGAACACGCGATCGTGTTCCAGGCTGTTGGAGAAATGCGAGCAGACCAGGGCGTTGTAGGCATCGTTGCTGGTCGCCGCCAGCATGCAGGCGATCTCGTTGAGCTCCAGCGACTGCTGAATTGTCTCCGACAACACTTCGCCGTACAGCACGCGGACGCCGGCCAGGCGTGCGGTACGCAGCCGATGCCAGGACGAGTCCACCAGCAACACCTGAACGTGCAGCTCGTTCGACAACGCCCGCGCCAACTCGGTCGACCACGGCGACGCACCGACGATGAGCACGCCGTTGGGTTCGACCGACAGCCGCAGCCAGCGCGCCAGCCGGCCCAGCGAGAAACCGTGCAGGATCACCGACGCGAACACCACGGCAAAGATCAGCGGCAGCAGTTCCTGCGCGCCGCCGTAGCCGGCCTCGATCAGCGTGGGCGAGAACACCCCGGCCACGGCGGCGGCCACGATGCCGCGCGGTGCGATCCAACCCACCAGCAGGCGATCGCGCCATTCCATGTCGGTGAAGCTCGTGGCCAGCCACACCGCCACCGGACGCGCCACGAACAACACCACGGCCACCAGGGCCGCGGCATGCCAGTCCAGATGCCGCAGCACCTTGGGATCGAGGTCGGCCGTCAGCACGATGAACACGGACGAAACGAGCAGAATGGTGACGTATTCCTTGAACCGCCGCAGTTCCGCCATGCCAGCGATGCTCATGTTACCCATGACCATACCCATGACGGTGACCGCGAGCAGCCCGGCCTCGGCGAAGATCTCGCTGGCCAGACCGTAGATCACCAGCACGCAGGCAACGGTCAGCGGCGCCTTGAGATATTCCGGCACCCAGATGTGGTTGAAGGCCCAGCCCAACAGCCAGCCGACGCCGCCGCCGAGCGCCAGCGAAATCAGGATCGCCAGGCCCAGCTCCACGAAGACCTGCGTACCACCGCCGGGATAGGCGCCGGCGAACACGAAATACTGGAACACCAGCACCGCGAGCAGCGCGCCGATCGGGTCGTTGATGATGCCTTCCCACTTCAGATACGACGCCGTGCGGCGGTTGAGCCCCGCCTGGCGCAGCATGGGAATGATCACCGTCGGGCCGGTGACGATCAGGATTGCGCCGAACAGCAGCGACACCGGCAGGCTGAGATCGCCGATGAAATAGGCCGCGACCGAGTACAGACCCCAGGCCAACATCGAGCCCAGCGTGACCAGACGGCGCACGCCCGAGGCCGCTTCCTTGAACTCGTGCAGTCGCAGCGAGAGGCCGCCCTCGAACAGGATCACCGCCACCGCCAGCCCCACGATGGGCGACAGCACCGGGCCGATATCCTCGGATGGATTGATCCACCCGAGCACCGGCCCGGCGATCACGCCAGAGACCAGGAACAGTACGATCGCCGGCATGCGCAGCCACCAGGCGAGCCACTGCGAGAACACGCCCAGCGCGATGATCGAAATCAACAACAGCGAGAGATGGTGTGCCATCGCGTCAGGCTGATTTCAGATGGACAGCGCGGGACGGCCGCGTCCGGGCAGTCTCAGAGCGAATCCCAATTGCCCTTGCGACGGCGCCGGAACAGCGGCAGCAGCAGGCCAAGCAGGACGCCGCCGAACAGGATCAGCGCGCCGATCTTCATGCCGTCACGGCGCGACTGCAACGCCTGATTCTGGTGCTTGAGCCGATCCACGTCCGAGCGCAGGCTCATCAGCTGCTTGCGGTACTTTTCGTTCTCCTTGCCGATGCGGATCGCGTCGGCGGATGTCTCGCGGATGTTCTGCAACCGCGATTTGAGCTTCTTGTTCTCGGCGACCAGATTCCGCTTGAGCTCGCCCAGCTTGTCCGAGCCGTGCAGCGCCTGCGACAGCTCCTTCTTGAGATCGGCATTGTCCGACTTCAGCTGGCTGACCTGTTGCTTGAGGCTGGCCAACTGCTCGCGTGCGGCCGGCTGATCGGACAGGAAACGGGTCAGTACATAACCGGTTTCGCCCGACGACGTGCGCACGTGCGTCCAGCCGCTGGAAGACGAGCCCAGCGTATCGAGCTTATCGCCGGCATCCAGCAATTTCTCGATCCGATAATTCGTACCCGGCCCGCTGCGCATGTTGATCGACAACTGATCGCTCACATACTGCGTCGCAGCACTGGCCGTGACTGCATACAACAGGGTCATTGCGATCAGGACGGCGCCGAATCCACGCATCCGCGCGTATCGATAGCCCATTGAATCCCTCGAATTGATGTTGGCGGGTTCCGGTCGCCCCGTGCCGGCGATGCAAAAGTGTAGCAAAGCCCGGGCCACGGCCCGGTCATACTTGCTGGCCGCGCTACACTACGGCGCTGATTTTCCTGATCGGCAATGCGCTCATGGCCCTGATCGACATCGGCGCCAATCTGGCCCACGACAGCTTCGACGACGACCGCGACCGCGTGATCGCGCGCGCCGCCGAGGCCGGTGTCACACGGTTCGTGGTCACCGGCAGCGATCTCGCCAGCAGCCACGGCGCCATCGCTATCGCCCGGGCCCACCCGGGGCGCGGCTTCGCCACGGCCGGCCTGCATCCGCATCACGCCAGCGACTGGGGCGACGAACTGGCCGGGCTCATGCGCCGCGCGGCCACGGCCGGCGAGATCGTGGCCATCGGCGAGACCGGGCTGGATTATTTTCGCGACATCAGCCCGCGCGACGTGCAAATGCGCGTGTTCGCCGCGCAGCTCGCGATCGCCGCCGAACACGACATGCCGGTGTTCCTGCATCAGCGCAACGCCCACGCCGACTTCTTCGCCATACTGCGCGAATACCTGCCGCATCTGCCACGGGCCGTGGTCCACTGCTTCACCGATGGCCCGGATGTGCTCGCCGATTATCTGGCCGCGGACCTGCATGTCGGCATCACCGGCTGGATCTGCGACGAACGCCGCGGCGCCGATCTGTACGCAGCGGCGGCCGACATTCCCGACCATCGGTTGATGATCGAAACGGACTGCCCCTATCTCATGCCACGCACGATCCGCCCGAAACCCAAGAGCCGGCGTAATGAGCCGGCCTATCTACCCTGGGTGCGCGACAGCGTGGCAACCGCCCGCGGCGTCGCCCCGGATCACATCGAGCGCATCACCACCGCCAACGCAGCGCGTTTCTTCGCCCTCACCTGAGGCAGCGGGCCCCGCGGCCGGCCGATCGAGACCTCGGGGATGCAACGTATGGCGCCGCCCGCATCAGGCCGTTATGCTGACAATTCCCATACGGCTGTGACATGACAGGATTGGCCCATGAGCGAAACCGACGCCCTCAAGAAGGATATGGACGCCCTGCGCAAGGACCTGCGCGAGCTGGCCGAAAGCGTGCGTACCAGCGGTGAAAAACGTTACCAGGAAGGCCTTGACCAGGCCCGCCATGGCTACGAAGACCTGCGCCGCGAAGCCAGCAGGCGCAGCAAGGAAGTCGGCGCCGAAATCGAAGCCCGCCCGTTCACCAGCATATTTGCCGCCTTCGGTATCGGCCTGGTGCTGGGCAAGCTGCTCCGCTAGGCGCCCACGTTGAGCCTCAAGAGCAAGATAGCGGCTGCCGTGTCGCTGCACATGCTGGCCTGGCTGGCCATGCTGATCGCGCTGGCCGGCATCGTGTTTCTCGCCCTGGGCGTGTTCTGGCTGATCGCCCCGCCGCTGGGCCCGGGCATCGCGGCCCTGATCGTCGGCGGCGGCCTGCTGTGCTTGATCCTGCTGATCACGCTGGCCGGGCTACTTATTGCCAGGGCAAGCCGCAGGACGAAGGCGGTGGCGGTGCAGCGCAGTCCGGATAGCCGGATCGAGGAGCAGCTGCGTCCCGTCATCGGCGACCGGGCGACGGAATGGGCCAAGGCCAACCCCGGCATCACCATGGTCGGGGCCCTGTCGGCCGGGGTCGTGCTGGCGGCCAGCCCGGGCATGCGCCGGTTGATCTACGACGCCGCCCGGCCGTTGATCACCCGCAAGGCCATGCAAGCGATGCAAGACCTGACGGATCGATAGCCTGAAAATAAGCGCCCGGTTACGGCCGGGCGCCCTGCTTTGCGCGCCAACGAACAGCCGCACCCGAGCCTTCGGGCACGGCGGCGCGTCTATTCCGCGAACGGCTCATCGGTGACCGCGCCTTTCGCCGCACTGCCGACCAGGCGCATGTATTTGGCCAGCACCCCGCGACTGGCCTTCGGCGGCCGCGGCGCCCAGGCCGCGCGGCGACGCTGCAGTTCGTCGTCGTCGACCTCGAGGTGCAGCTTGCGCTCGCGCGCATCGATGACGATCGTGTCGCCCTCTTCGATCAGGGCGATGCCGCCACCGACAGCGGCCTCCGGGGCGACATGGCCCACTACCATGCCGTAGGTACCGCCGGAGAATCGGCCATCGGTGATCAGGCCGACTTTCTCGCCCAGGCCACGACCGATCAGGGCCGACGTGGGTGACAGCATCTCACGCATGCCCGGCCCGCCCTTCGGGCCCTCGTAGCGAATCACGACCACATCGCCGGCCACGATCGATTCGTCGAGGATGGCCGCCATGGCCTCTTCCTCGGAATCGAACACCCGCGCCGGCCCGGTGATCGCCGGCTTCTTGAGGCCCGTGATCTTGGCCACCGCGCCCTCCTCGGCGAGGTTGCCGCGCAGAATCGCCAGATGGCCGGATTCGTAGAGCGCCTGATCCATCGGCAGGATCACTTTCTGATAGGTCGGCGGCTGATCCGGCACGTCGACCAGCGTCTCGGCGAGTGTGGCGCCGGTGATGGTCAGGGTATCGCCGTGCAGCAGGCCGGCGTTGAGCAGCATCTTCATCACCTGGGGGATGCCGCCCGCGCCGTGCAGCTGCGTGACCACGAATCGGCCGGAGGGCTTGAGGTCACAGAACACCGGCACCTTCGCCCGGATACGCTCGAAATCGTCGAGCGAGAGATCGACCTCGGCCGCCCGGGCGATGGCCAGCAGGTGCAGCACAGCGTTGGTCGAGCCACCCACGGCCATCATCAACGTGATCGCGTTTTCGAACGCCTTCTTCGTGAGCAGATCACGCGGCCTGATGTCCTGCTCGATCGCCCGGATCAGCACGCGCGCGGATTCGGCCGCGCTGTCGGCCTTCTCGGCATCCTCGGCCGCCATGGTCGAGGAATACGGCAGGCTCATGCCCATCGCCTCGAATGCCGAGGACATGCTGTTGGCGGTATACATGCCGCCGCAGGAGCCGGCGCCCGGGCAGGCGTTGCATTCGACCTGGTACAGGCGTTGTTCGTCGATCTGGCCGGCCGCGTACTGGCCCACCGCCTCGAACGCCGACACCAGGTTGAGATCCTCGCCGTCGAGATGTCCCGGCTTGATCGTGCCGCCGTAGACGAAGATGGCCGGCACGTTCATGCGCGCGATGCCGATCATCGCGCCCGGCATGTTCTTGTCGCAGCCGCCGATGGCCATGACGCCGTCCATGGCCTCGGCCTGGACCGCGGTCTCGACCGCGTCGGCGATCACTTCGCGCGAGACCAGTGAGTACTTCATGCCGGGCGTACCCATCGAGATGCCGTCGGACACAGTGACCGTGCCGAACATCTGCGACTTGGCGCCGCCGGTTTCCAGGGCCTCCTCGGCGCGGCCGGCGAGCGTGTTCAGGCCCATGTTGCAGGGCGTGATGGTGGAGTAGCCGTTGGCGATGCCGACGATGGGCTTGTTGAAGTCCTCGTCGGTGTAACCCATCGCGCGCAGCATCGCGCGGTTGGGCGCACGCGACGTCCCCTGGGTGATGATCTGGCTGCGGCGGGGCTTCGGCTGGGGCTGGTTGTCGTCGACGGCCATGGGAATTCGCGGCTGTTGAATGGCGGATCATTATGCAGCCGCGCGGCGACCGCGCACAAAAAAACGGCGCCCGAAGACGCCGTTTTCGCTTACGCGGCATGGCGCGGATCGATCAACGATTGGGCTGCCTGGTCATGCGCAGGTAAGGCTTGAGCTCATTCCAGCCGTCCGGGAAGTGCTTCTTCGCTTCCTCGTTCGACAATGCCGGCGAGATGATCACGTCGTCGCCGTTCTGCCAGTCGGCCGGCGTGGTGACCTTGTAATTGTCGGTCAGCTGCAGCGAATCGATCACGCGCAGGATCTCGGCGAAATTGCGCCCGGCGCTCTTCGGATAGGTCAGCGTCATCCGGATCTTCTTGTTCGGATCGATCACGAACACGCTGCGCACCGTGGACGTGTCGCCTTCGTTGGGATGAATCATGTCGTAGAGTTCGGCCACCTTGCGATCGGTGTCGCCGATGATCGGGAAGTCGGGCGCCGACCCCTGGGTTTCCTCGATGTCCTTCGACCAGGCCTTGTGATCCTCGACCGAATCGACCGACACGACAATCGGCTTGACGTTGCGCTTGGCAAACTGGTCGGACAGCTTGGCCGTGGCCCCGATCTCGGTAGTGCACACCGGCGTGAAATCCGCCGGATGCGACATCAGCACGCCCCAGCTGTCGCCGAGCCAGGCGTGGAAATCGATCTCGCCTTCGGTGGTATCCGCGGTGAAATTCGGCGCGGTATCGCCCAGTCTCAAACCCATGACATTCTCCTTCGATTGCGTCGATGCGAGTGTAGCAGCGGCAACGGCGCATGGCCCCGCTGCATCGGCGCGGTCATCGACCGCGCTCGATGCGTGGTATATGGTCACGAACCCGCGCCGGTACAAGATCACGGAATCAATGCCATGAACGACGCCGCCGACCACGAGCCACGCGTGGTTTACGTCACCACGCCCGACGTCGAGACCGCCCGCGCCATCGCCGCCGCGCTGATCGAGCATCGCGAGGCCGCCTGCGTGAATATCGTCTCCGGCGTGGAGTCCGTGTATCGCTGGCAGGGCAAGGTGGAGATCGACGCCGAATGGCTGCTGGTGATCAAGACCCGGGCCGGGCGACTGGCGGCGATCGATGCACGTCTGGCTGAACTGCATCCGGACGATGTGCCCGAGCGCATCGCGCTGCCGATCGTCGATGGCGCGCCCGCCTACATGAGCTGGCTGATCGAACAGACCCGCTGATGCCGGGCGCGCATCCGGCGCCGGCCATGCGGGCACTGCTTGTCGCCGCCATCCTGCTCACCGGACTGGCAACGCACACCGCGCGCGCCGATAACTCGCCGCTGCCGGCCGCCCAGGCCTTCAGCCCGCAGCTCACGCAGCCCGGCCCGCATCGGCTGGTCGTGTCGTGGCGCATTGCCGACGGCTATTATCTGTATCGTCATGCATTGGCGTTTCATCTCGCCGATGGCGGCGATGCCCGGCTCGGCACACCGCAGATCCCGCCCGGCAATCGACACCGCGACCCTTATTTCGGCGCAGTGGAGACTTATCGCCACCGGCTGCAGGTCAGCATTCCGGTCATGGGCACGCCGCCGGGCGGCGCCCGACTGGTGGTGAAATATCAGGGCTGCGCCGATGCCGGTCTGTGCTATCCACCGCAGCAGAACACGCTGGCCCTGCCGGCGCGCGCTTCGGGGTCGACATCGCCGGGGCCATCCGGGGCCACCGACGACGACCTCGCATCGGGCCATTCCGGCGTGGCAATCGCGGCCGGGCTCGGCCGGACCGGCCTGTGGTACACGGTCGGCCTGTTCTTCGTGCTGGGCCTCGGGCTGGCGTTCACCCCCTGTATCCTGCCGATGATACCCCTCGTCGCCGGCATGCTCGGGACGCGCGATCATTCCCGCCGCCGGGCCGCGGCACTCAGCGGCGCCTATGTCGTGGCCATGGCCGTGGCCTACGCCCTGTCCGGGCTGATCGCCGGCTATTTCGGCACCAACCTGCAGGCACTGCTGCAGCGCCCGAGCGTGCTGTTGCCGTTCGCCGCGGTGTTTTTCGTTCTGGCAGCGGCGAGTTTCGGCTGGTTTTCGTTCCATGTGCCCGTCCGCATGCAATCGCGGCTGGCCGGGCCGGGCCGGCCGGCGCGTGGTGTCGCCGGCGCTGCCTCGCTCGGCTTTCTCGCAGCCCTGATCGCCGGGCCATGCCTGGCCCCGCCGCTTGCCGGCGCCCTGCTGTACATCTCGTCGAGCGGCGACCTGCTCACCGGCGCACTCGCGTTGTTCGCGCTGGGCCTGGGGATCGGCGCGCCATTGATCGCGCTCGCCGTATTCGGGGTCGGCGTGCTTCCGCGCAGCGGCCCCTGGATGGGCGAGGTCCGGGTCCTGTTCGGCGTGTTGCTGGTTGGCGTCGGGGTATGGCTGGCGACACGGCTGGCCTCGCCCGGCCAGGCGCTCGCGGCCTGGGGCGCGCTGGCGCTGGTCTATGGCGCCTATCTGTCGACACGGGCCACGCCTTCGATCCCCGCGACCGTGCTCAAACGGATCGTCGTGGGCGTACTTGTCGGCTATGCCGCACTGGCGGGCGCCGGCCATGCGATCGGCGGCGGGCGCGCCATGGCGCCGCTGGCCGGGCCCGCCACGCCG
>NZ_JBQDYE010000011.1:0-105531 GCF_052044155.1 Salinisphaera sp. SWV1 | reverse complement strand
CCTGTGTGGGTTATGGCTTTATTATCCGAACTCGGTGGGTCATATCCTGACCCTGCTGAGTTTCCGAACTAATCAAGATCTATAAACGAATAATTTATGCCACGCAGACGAGCGCTTGGGCAGCCGGTTCGCGGGTGGTAGGGCGCGTGCTGGGTGGCTATTTACGGTTTGTTTACAGCGAGGCGTCATTTTGACTACGGCATTTAAACGGCGCCGCGGGCGAGAATTTCGTCCCCCTTTTCCATTTGCCGAACACCGTTTTGAGCAGTCAGCGTTTGTTGATCGTCGATCACCCCTGGGCGGTCGTGCAGCGTGTTCTGGGCGTTTTGCTTATCTTCTTTTCGGCCACGATGCTCCTGCCGGTGCTCATCGGCCTGATTTATCGCGACGGCGCCGTGGCAGCGTTCGGGACCTCGTTCCTCATTGCGTTTTCAACCGGGGTGGCGCTCTGGTTCCCGGTGCGTCGTGTATCCCGGGACATGAAGATTCGTGATGGTTTTTTGATCGTTAGCCTGTTCTGGACGGTACTGGGGCTGGTCGGGGCGCTCCCGTTGTTACTGGCGGATCGTCCGGGTCTGAGTTTCACGGATGCGGCATTCGAAGCGGTATCGGGTCTGACCACGACCGGGGCGACCGTCATCGTCGGTCTCGACACCCTGCCGCACGCGATCCTGTTCTGGCGTGAATGGCTTCACTGGATCGGCGGCATGGGCATCATTGTGCTCGCCGTGGCAATTCTGCCGATGCTCGGCACCGGCGGCATGCAGCTGGTCAAGGCCGAGACACCCGGCCCGATCAAGGACGACAAGCTGGCGCCGCGAATCAAGAAGACCGCGTCCGCACTGTGGTGGACCTATACCACGATCACAATGGCCTGCGCGGGCACTTACTGGCTGCTTGGCATGAGCCCGTTCGATGCGATTACTCATGCCTTCGGCACGCTCGCCACGGGCGGGTTTTCGAACTACGACGCCAGCATGGCGTATTTCCACAGCAACGCGATATTGATTGCCGCCACTGCGTTCATGTTCGTTTCCGGCGCGAGCTTCTCACTTCATTTCATTTGCTGGCGCAACGGGAGTTTCATGCCGTACCTGCGCAATATCGAATTGCGCACCTATACGCTGATCATTGTCGGCGCGAGCACCCTCGTGGCGGTCACGTTGTATGCACATGGGACCTACGCATCCATCAAGGACGCGGTAATTCAGGGCACATTTCAGGTCGTATCCCTGATGACCGACACGGGCTTTGGCAGTGCCAATTTTTCGCAGTGGCCGAGTTTCATCCCGATATTGCTGATGCTGCTCGCCTGCCTGGGCGGCTGTGCCGGGTCGACCTCGGGCGGCATCAAGATTGTTCGGCTGGTGCTATTGCTGAAACAGGCCTGGCGAGAACTGAAGTCGCTCGTGCATCCGAACGCCGCGTTTTCGGTAAAGCTCGAAAATCGCGTTCTGTCGGAGTCGATTCTGCGGGGCGTTTGGGCCTTCTTCTTTCTTTACGTCGCGGGCTATGCCGTCATGGTGCTGATTCTCATGGCGCTCGGGCTCGACGGGTTGACCGCGTTCTCGGCGGTCGCCGCCTGTATCAACAACATGGGGCCCGCGCTGGGTGCGGCGGCCGCCAACTTCAGTCCACTACCGAGCCCGGCTAAATGGTTTCTTATCGTGGCCATGATTGGCGGACGGCTGGAGATTTTCACGCTACTGATCATATTCACGCCTGAATTCTGGCGCCGCTAGACCTGAACGGCGCCGAGCGGCCCCGATGTGGTTCGATGAGCGCGCGAAATAGCGGGCCGCGTCACACACGCTCTACAACCGAAACCTGCGCCGCGGTTCGAGTTGGCCCGATCGCAGCCGATATTGGGTCGAGCGGCAGCGGCTGACTGCCCCCGCACATGGCTTGTCGAAGTCTGATCGCGAGCTCAGTTCCGTACGCTATCGGCGCCGGCCATGATCTCGCGATACGCCATCTGATGTGCGTGCATCGCGCGATAGACTTGGTATTTGGCGTCATGAAAGGCGCGGCGCCCGGTACGGGGCTCGATCACGCGATCGGTGCCACTCATGGCAGCGGCCGCGCTGCGCAGATCCGGCTGATCGCCACAGGCGGCGACGGCGAGCATGGCGCTGCCGAGGAGCACGGTCTCGGGCTCGCTTGGTAGCTCGATGGGCAGATCGGTGGCATCGGCCATCTCGGTCAGCCAGCGTTCGTTCTTGAGAATCCCGCCGCACAGGCGCAGCCGTGTGACCTGGTGGCCGTTGGCGTTGAGGGCCTCGACGATGTGCCGTGTGCCGTAGGACACGGCCTGCAGCGTGGCCAGATAACGCACGGCGAGATCGTCGATGCTGGTATCCAGCGTCAGCCCGGTGACGATGCCGGTGAGCGAGGCATCGGCCAGCGGCGAGCGGTTGCCGTGGTGGTAGTCGAGCACGTGGACATCGAGGGCCAGCGTCGCGGCGCCGTGCTCGGCTTCCATCGCGTCCAGGCGGGCGTTGAGCACGTCGAAATGACTCACGCCCCGGGCTTTGGCCTCGGCCATGAGATCGCCATAAGCCGCGCTGTCGCGAATCATGTGGTCGATCAGCGCGCCGACCGCGCTCTGACCGCCTTCGTTGACCCAGCCGTCGGGCAGCACAGCACCCCAGTACGGACCCCAGACGCCGGGCGCGAAGCAGGGCTCGCGCGAAAAGGCGATATGACAGGTCGACGTGCCGGCGATCACGGCCAGGCTGGCCTCTGGATCGTCGCCGAGCATACCGAGCGCGCCGGCGTGGGCATCGATCAGGCCAGTGGCGACGGTGATCTCGCCGCTCAGGCCGAATGCTTCGGCCACGTCCGGGGCCAGTCGCCCGGCCGGGGCCCCCGGTTCGCGGATCGGGCCGGCCATGCGGGGCTTGTCGAGCAGACACTCCAATCCGAGCCCGGCCAGGAGATCGGTCGGCCAGCGGCCCTCGTGGGCGAGGTACAGCCACTTGCAGACCTGCGTGCAGGTGCTCTTGCCCGGCGTGCCGTTGCTGCCGAGTTCGCCGACCGCACGGGCCACCATGTAATCGGCGAGATCAAGATAGATCGCGGCACGTTCGTACTGATCGGGCCGATTTCGGGCCAGCCAGAGCAGTTTGGGCAGCTCCAGCTCCGGGCTGACCTGACCGCCGATGTAACGCAGTGCCTCGTGCCCGGTGGCCGTGATTTCCGCTGCCTCGGCCGTGGCGCGATGATCCATCCACATCACGATGTTCCGGGCGTCGTCATTGGTTGGCGAAACCGACACCGGCCGGCCGTCGGCGCCGAGCGCGACCAGCGAGCAGGTAGCATCGAAACCGATAGCCCGCACGCTGTCGGTCGGGGTTGCCGCGGCTTCGATCGAATCGCGCACGGCGGCAACGCAGGCCGCCCAGATCTCGTCGCTGGATTGTTCGACGAAGTTTGCCTCCGGCCGGAACTGAGAGATCGGATGGGCGGTCTGGGCCAGACAGCGGCCGTAGCCGTCGAAAACGCCGGCCCGGACGCTGCCGGAACCAACGTCGATGCCGAGATAGTGCGCGCTCATGGGTCTCCTCAGTCGAGAGTGGCCGGGTCTTGCGGGCCCGGGATGCGGTCGGGCGACTACTGTGCCGCGTTCCAGCCCGCCTTGCTCGTGATCGGTTTCCGACTTTAGTCGCTATAGCCAAAAGGCTAATTGTTTCGTTCCGGCAAGACAGGCTAGCGTGAAATGACAACGTTAACATTAAATCAGCGTTCTGGATCGTTGCATCATTCAATCAAGTGCAGCGCCGGCAACGCATCCACGGAGGAGAAATGACGATGCCGAGTATCAATCTGCGTTGCTTGCGCCGCGGTCTGGCGCTTGCCCTATTGCCCATTGCAGCTTTTGCGCTGCCTGCCGCAGCGGCCAGTGATCATAAAAAGCCAAACGACAAGCTCGTGATTGGCATGTCGTTCCAGGAATTGAATAATCCCTATTTCGTGACCATGCAGAAAGCGCTGCAGAAGCAGGTCGACAAGATGGGTGCCAAGCTCATCGTGACCGACGCGCATCACGATATTTCGAAACAGACCAGCGACGTCGAGGACATGATCCAGCGCGGCGTGGATATTCTGCTGCTCAACCCGACCGATACCGTGGGTGTGCAGTCGGCCGTGGTGTCGGCGCATAACGCGGGTATTCCGGTGGTGGCGGTCGATGCCCAGGCCGATGGGCCGGTCTCCGGCTTCGTCGGTTCGAAGAATTTCAAAGCGGGCTATCTGTCTTGCCAGTATCTGGCCAAGAGCCTGAATGGCAAGGGCAAGGTCGCAATCCTCAACGGTATTCCGGTGACGCCGATCCTGCAGCGCGTGAAAGGCTGCAAGAAGGCCTTGGGCAAAGCCAAGGGCATCCGGATCGTCGACGAGCAGAACGGTCATGAGGAACGTGACAAGGCCATGAATGTGACCGAGAACATGCTGCAGTCGCATCCGGATCTGGACGGCCTGTTCAGCGTCAATGACGGCGGTACGCTCGGCGCGCTGGTGGCGCTTAATTCCTCCGATAATCACGTGAAGCTGGCCACCATCGACGGCAATCCCGAGGTGATCAAGGCCATGCAGAAGGCGAACACGCCGATCGTGGTCGATGTGGCCCAGCATCCGGACGTCGAGGTGGTGAAAGCGTTGCATCTGGCGCTGAAGAAGTATCGCGGCGAGAAGAGCCCGGACACGATCCCGGTCGACGTCACCCCGGTGACGCCGAAGACCGCCGCCAGCTTCCACTGGGGCAGCTAGGCGCGGGCGTCGTATTGCGAGCGCGCGCCGGTGACAGGCCGGCGCGCTTCGCCTGTTGGAGGAGTTGAGCCATGACCGCCGTGCTGTCGCTGGAACATGTGAGCAAGGGCTTTCCGGGCGTCAAGGCGCTCGACGATGTCAGCCTGACCGTCGAGGCCGGCGAGATCCACGCGCTGCTGGGCGAGAACGGCGCCGGCAAGTCGACGCTGATGAAGATCCTTTGTGGCATCTATCAGCCCGACGAAGGCACCATTCGCCTCGACGGCGAGGCCCGGCATTTTTCCAGTTATCGCGATGCCTGTGCCGCCGGCGTGGGTATCGTGTTCCAGGAATTCAGCCTCGTGCCCTGGCTGTCGGTGGTCGACAACATCTTCCTCGGCCGCGAGCCGCGCAACCGGCTTGGCCTGATCCGGCGCTCGGCGATGCTCGCCGAGGCGCACGAGCTGTTCGACCGGCTCGATATCGACATCGACCCCGAGATCCCGGTGCATCGCTTGAGCGTGGCCGATCAGCAGTTCGTCGAGATCGCCAAGGCGCTGTCCCTCAACGCCCGCGTACTGGTGCTCGACGAGCCGACCGCGCCGCTCACGCCGACCGAGGTCGAGCGTCTGTTCAGGATCATGCGCAAGCTGCGTAGCGATGGTGTGGCGATGGTGTTCATCTCCCATCATCTCGACGAGATCTTTCAGGTCTGCGACCGGATCACCGTGCTGCGTGACGGCGCCTACGTCGCCAGCTGTCCGGTCACCGAGACCGACCATGATGCACTCGTGGAGATGATGATCGGCCGCAGGGTCGACAACATCTTCCCGCCGCGCGAGCCCCGCAACGCCGACGCGCCGATCCTGCTCGAAGCCGAGATCGGCATGAAGCACACCACGCATACCGATTCGCTCACGCTGGCGAAAGGCGAGATCCTCGGTTTTGCCGGCCTGGTTGGCTCCGGGCGCAGCGAGATGGCGATGGCGCTGATCGGCGCTTATCCATCGCGGGTCGCGCGGATCCGGCTGGACGGTCGCGAGATGAAGTTTGGCTCGCCGGCCGATGCGCTGGCCGCCGGCATCGGCCTGTTGCCGGAGGATCGCAAGCGCCAGGGACTGGTGCTGCCGTTTTCCTGTGCCGACAACATTACGTTGAATCACCTGGCCCAGTTCTATCGCCCAGCCCCGTTCATCAGCCGATCCCGCGAGGCGGCCATGGTCGAGGCGGCGATGGAGCAGGTGCGAGTGAAGGCGCCGAGCCCGGAGACCCCGGTGCAGTCGTTGTCGGGCGGCAACCAGCAGAAAGTGGTAATCGCCCGCTGGCTGGATCGCGGTTGTCGTATTCTGATCTTCGACGAGCCGACGCGCGGTATCGACGTCGGTGCCAAATCCGAAATCTACGCCCTGATGAAGCGGCTGGCCCACCAGGGCATCGCCATCATCATGATTTCTTCCGAGTTGCCTGAAATCACCGGGCTGTGCGATCGCGTGCTGGTGTTCAGCCACGGCCGCATCGTGGCCGAGCTGGCCGATGACGCAATCGAGGCCGACACCATCATGCGCCACGCGGTGACTGAACCACGCCGCGATGCCGAGGCTGTTTCCCAACCTGTGACCGAGGACGCCCGATGAGCGATTCAACCCAATCCGCCGGGGTCGCGGCCCCGCGTCGCCAGCGCCGGTCGCGCTGGCAGCGCATGCTGCATTCGCCGATGTTCTTCCCGCTGCTGGGCTTCATCGCCGTGTTCATCATCATGAGTCTGGTCAACGACCGCTTTCTGGATGTGTCGAACATCGAGAACGTGGCCCGTCAGGGCTCGGTGATCGGCATCATCGCGGTGGGCATGAGCTTTGCCATCTTCACCGGCGGTATCGATCTGTCGGTGGGCCCGGTGATGGCGCTGTCCGGCACCATCATGGCGGGATTGATGGCGGCCGGCTGGCCGGCGCCGATCGCGATCGTCGCCGGGCTGTGCGTCGGCAGCCTGTTCGGCGCCTTCAACGGCTTCTGCGTGGCCTTCGGCCGCATGCCGCCGATCATCGTCACACTCGCGACCATGGGCGCGGCCCACGGTCTGGCGCTGCTGTATACCGGCGGCTATCCGATCTCCGGGCTGCCGTCGTGGTTCTCGTGGTTCGGTCGCGGCAATCTGGCCGGCCTGCAGGTGCCGATCGTGATCATGCTGCTCGTCTATGCGGCCGGCTATGTGGTGCTGCATCACACGCCGTTCGGGCGCTATGTCTATGCCGTGGGCGGCAACGAGGAAGCCACGCGCCTGACCGGCATCCGCGTGCCGCGCACCAAGATGTTCGTCTACACCATCAGTGGCCTGACCGCGGCGATTGCCGGGCTGGTGATCACCTCGCGCCTGATGAGCGGCCAGCCGAGTATCGGCGAGGGCTTCGAGCTGGATGCGATCGCGGCCGTCGTACTCGGCGGCGCGGCGATCTCCGGCGGCCGCGGCGTGGTGCTGGGTACGCTGGTCGGCGCCATGCTGCTGGCGATCCTCAACAACGGCCTGAACCTGATGGGCGTGTCGTCCTATCTCCAGGACGTCATCAAGGGCGGCATCATCCTGCTCGCGGTCTATATTGGCCGCGGTCGCGAGGGCTAGCACAACCGCCATCCAGGCAAAGCCGCCATGCGGCATCGGCGGGCTGATCGCTGGTGGAGATGCCCGCCGATTTTTCTAAAAAAGATGTGGCAACGGCAGGCGGCTGAACGCGGATCGTCAATCGCAAAACCGGACAAGCCGGGCTTTGTTCGAGTGCGAGTGCGTGGCTGTTCGCGAACTGATGTTGTCCGTCGGATACATGACGATTGAAACAACGAATACCACTTGGGAGAAACCAGATATGACAAACGAGCTACAGGGCAAGATCGCCGCGGTCACCGGGGCCGCCTCCGGTATCGGCTGGGCGAGTGCGCAGGCCATGCTCGATGCCGGCGCCACGGTGGTGCTGATCGATCGCGACGAGGCCGCTCTGAACGACGTGCGGCAGGGCTATGGCGAGCGTGCGATACCGCTGGTCATCGATCTGCTCGACCCGGCGCAGTGCGCCACCCTGCTCTCGGGCATTCTCGAAAGAGTCGATCATCTCGATATTTTTCACGCCAATGCCGGGACGTATATCGGCGGCGACTTCATGGCAACCGACGAAGCCACAATCGACCGCATGCTGAATCTGAACGTGAACGTGGTCATGAAGAATGTGCGCAATATCCTGCCGCACCTGATCGAACGCGGCACCGGCGATATCCTCGTCACCTGTTCGGTAGCCGGGCATCATCCGGTGTGGTGGGAGCCGGTTTATGCCTCATCCAAATGGGCCATCAACTGCTTCGTGCAGACGCTCCGGCGGCAGATGATCAAGCACGGCATCCGGGTTGGCGAAGTCGCGCCCGGCCCGGTCAGCAGCGCGCTGCTCAAGGACTGGCCCGAGGAGAATCTGCGCCAGGCCAAGGAATCCGGCAGCCTCATAGAGCCCCGGGACGTCGCCGAGGTCATCATGTTCATGTTGACTCGGCCGCGTAACGTGACCATTCGTGACGTCGTGGTGCTGCCGAGTAATTTCGATATGTAGCGGGATGCCGCCGCCGCAGCATGCCTGCGGCTATTCGACCAGCGTGCCGCGCACCGTGACAGTCTGCGGTGGCAGCTCCGGATCGGCGATGCGTTCGAGCAATAGTTCCAGCGCGCGCTGACCGGCATGGAAGCCGTCGTGCACTACGCAGGGCACGCGGATATCGAAGATATCCAGATAGGGCAGACGGTCGATGCTGATCACGCTCAGCGTATCCGGTGCGATGCCGTGGGCTTTCATCGCCTGCAGCGCGCCGAGCGTGATCAGCTGGTTCATGCCGAAGATCGCACCCGGCATGCCATGGGCCGCGATATAGGCGCCCACCGCCTCGCGCGCCGGCTCCAGCGTGTAGTCGCCCCAAAGCACGTCGACCTCGACCCCGGGCTCGTTTTCGGCGAGTGTGGTCTGTACACCGGCCAATCGCTCGCGGGTGATGATGGAGTGCGCCGGGCCGGCGGCCACGAGCAGGCGCGAGGGCTCGTCCGTCGCCGGTTCCGTCGCCTTGGCGAACACGCGCTTGAGCAGATGGTCGGCCACGCACTGGCCGGCCCAGACGTTGTCCAGCACCACCGAGCTGAAATCGGCGTTGTAGAGCGTGCGATCGAGCTGCACCACGGCCACGTCGCTGTTGTGCAGGCGTTCGATATAGTTCGGCCGATAGTCGGGTTCGTCGGATATCGGCGAGAGAATGATGCCTGCCGCCTGATAGCTCAGCAGCGTCTCGATGGCGTTGGCTTCGAGCCAGGCTTCGCCATCGGTGTCGAACAACAGGATGGCGTAGTTGTGCCGCTTGGCGTGGCGCGAAACGGCCTTGATCATCTCGGCGTAGAACGGGTTGTCCACGCTGGCGGTGACGAAGCCGATCAGCCGGCTCTCGCTGTGCTTCAAGCCCCGCGCGAAAGCATTGGGTACATACCCGAGCTCGCTGGCCGCGGCCTCGATCTTCGAGCGTGTTTCCGCCTTCACCATTTCCGGGCGGTTGAGCGCGCGCGAGACCGTGATGTTGGTCAGGCCGACGCGGGCGGCGACGTCGGCGATGGTCACGCGGCGGTTCTTGGCCATGAAACAGCGTTATCCGAACGATAGGCGAGTGTGTCGCCCCATCTTAGACCAAATGCGATCGGTCCCAGGGTCTGCGTAGCCACGGTTTTCGCCATCGCGCCAAGCCACCAGCCGAGCGCATGACCGGCCCGTCGACTCAGGGCTCGTTGTCGCGCCCGGCGTTCGAGGCCGACTCGCCGCGTGCCGGTGCGTGCGCGTGCTGGCGGCGCTCTTGCCGATGCAGTATGCCCATGGCGATCGCCAGCCCGACGCCGACGACGAACAGCATGCTGAATACCACGAACGTGTCGTGAAACGCCCGAGTGATATCGGCCAGCGTCCGTGCCGACGGCGCCTGACCCTGGTAGAGCGAACGCAGATCGACCCGGCCGCCCAGATGATGCGCTGCACGGATTTCCAGCAGCAGGGCGAACAGGTTCACCCCCAGCGTGCCGCCCAGCTGGCGGGCGAAGCTGATCACACTCGAGCCCTGCTGGGTGAGGTCGGGCGGCAGTCCGCGCAGCCCGCCGATATTGAGCGCCGGCATCATGATGCCGAGCGCCATGCGGCCAACGGCGACCAGCGCCGCCAGTAGCCAGAACGGGGTCGATGGATCAGTCAGCGCGAGGCCGAGTGTGCCGAGGGCGAAACCGCCGCAGCCGACGATATTGAGCCAGTGGGCGGCGAATCGATCGGCCAGGCGGCCGCCGATCGGAAAGATCGCGAGCAGTGTCAGGCCGGCCGGCATCATCACCAGTCCGGTTGCACTTGGCGAAAGGCGTTGCACACTCTGGGCCAGCAATGGCACCAGATAGGTCGAGGCGTACAGACCGGCGCCGTAGAGCGCGGCGATGCCGCTGGCGAGCACGAAGCGCGGGTAGGCGAACACGGTGAGCCGGATCAGCGGGTGGGGCGAGGTGACCAGCCGGAGTACGAAGCCTGCGCCGAACACGACACCGGCCCCGGTCACCAGGCTGCCGCGCAGCGTGGCGTATTCCGAAAGCTCGGTCAGCCCCGTGAGCAGCAGTACGAGTGCGGCCCCGAGCAGACCGAAGCCGAGCCAGTCGAAGGGTTCGCGCTGGCTGCTGCGTTCGCGCGGCAGGATGCGCCAGCCGCCGGCGAGCCCCAGCAGGCAGAACGGAATCGACGGCAGAAACACGGCCCGCCACGACAGCCAGTCGATCAGCACGCCGCCGACGGTCGGGCCCAGTGCCGGTGCCAGCACCACACCCATGCCGTAGAGCCCGAGCGCCCGGCCGCGTTCGGCGTCGTCGAAGCTGTCGAAGATCACCACCAGCGCCAGCGGCTGGATGATGCCGGCGGTGGCCCCCTGCACCACGCGGGCGGCGATCAGCACCCCGGCACTCGGGCTCGCGGCTGCCACCAGGCATGCCACCAGGAAGACCGACAGGGCCAGGGTGAACGTGCGTCGTTGCCCGAGCCGTTCGATCACCCGGGCGCTGGCGAGCATGGCCGCGGTCATGGCGGCCAGAAAGCCGGTCGAGATCCATTGCGCGCCGGCCTGGCTCAGGCCGAAGTGGGCCATGATCGGCGGGATCGCCACGTTGATCACGGTCGCGTTCAGGACCACGGCGATGGTGCCCATCAATACCGTCAGGGCGAGCGGCCAGCGCCGGGTTCGAGCGTCGTCGCGGGACAAGGACATGCGGCATTCTACCGCCACCGGGGCGCGAACTCAGGGTTTGCCACCATATTCGCGCGGCGTTGTGGCCGCCATGCTAAGGGCAACACTTGTTGCCAAGCGCAGTCGAGAGACCTCATGCAGACTGATCGATTCATCGCCCATGTTTACGAAGACTGCCCGCAACTGGCCCCGGACGTGGTGCATCAGTGCACCCTGATCGCGCTGGATTCGCTGTGCGAGCAGCTCCCCAGGGACCAGGCCGCGCGCATGGCCGAACAACTGCCCGACGAGATCGCGGATGCGATCCGCGCTGGCGGCGAGCGGTCGGATACGTCCGACGTTCCGATTTCGCTCGACGATTTCCATGGCAAGGTCGAATTCCGGACCGAGTTGCCCAGCCGGGATACGCGGCAACTCGTCGCCAGTGTGATCCGGACGTTGGATAAAGCGCTCAGCGACGGTGAGGCCGAAGCCGTGGCGCTGGATCTGCCGAGCGAGCTGGATCAGCTTTTGCACTAATCCGTAGCCTGCCGGCCGTGCGCGGCACTACTCGGCGAAGACGAGTTGCTCCGGCGGCTCGCTCAGGCGCACGGTGCTGCCATTCTGTTCGATCAGGTTGTCCAGATGCGTGGAATGCGCCTGGGGCAGCACCATCACCCGATCCGGATTGCGCGCCAGATACGCCTTGAACCCCTTCACCGTACCGCCGGTGCCGAGATATTCGATCAGGCGACGGAACAGCTTGGGCAGGATCACGGCGTCTTCGGTGATCGCGGCCAGACTGTCTACAGTCACACCGGCGTTGGTGCGATCGGCCGGCCACAGGCCGCGTTCGGCGTTGCGGGCAGCAAGTGTCTGCTCGGCGAAACGGGTGCGCAGATCGTGGAACAGGCTGGTATAGAACGTCGGGTAGGCCAGGCCCTGGTTGAGCAGCGCCGCATTGGCCGTGGCCGAGAGGTCGTCGGACGTGACGAAGTGCTCGCCGCCGTCTGTGAGCCCGAGTTGTTTGCCGGCGTCGGCGGATAAGGCGAACGAGACGGGCCGGCCATAGGTGCCGGTGGTCCGTGCCAGAATGAAACCGGGCACGTTATCGTCGGCGCTCGTGACTTTGTAGTGATCGGCGTCCCATTTCACGTCGTGGATACCGAGCGCCGCGAACAGTTCGTGCGCGGCTTTTTCGGCGTATTTCAGCGGCTGATGATGGCCGCGGTAATGGGTTTCCAGCGTGTCGATGGCTTCCAGTCAGAGCTGGACGTGGCCGCGTGCGTTGGGCGTCGCCGGGCGCCCGGAAAGCACGTCCCAGGCCTGCTCGCGGTCCGCGGCAAAACGGATCGAATCGCCGTCCGGAAAATAGCCCTGAATAGGAAACATGCCGGCGATGACATGAAACGACAAGATGACCCCGGGGCCGGGTTGCGCCATGGCCATTCATCCTGCGCGTGTCAGGTGACACGTCAATGACTTGGGCGCGGTGCTCTAGAGCATTTCCCGCTTTTCCCGACCCACGGCGTGCTGGAAGATATGCACAAAGGAAGGCGGATCGACGCCGGTCACAAGGCGCACATGGTATCTGCGTTAATCTGCGTCGATCTGCGGATAAATGCCTTGGGAAAATAGAAATCAGAGCCCGAGTTCGCTCAACCCCGGGTGATCGTCCGGGCGCCGGCCCTGGGGCCAGAAAAACAGCCGCCCGGATTCGGTGATCGGAAGATCGTTGATGCTGGCCAGCCGCACGGCCATCAGGCCGTTGGCGTCGAATTCCCAGTTTTCGTTGCCGTAGGCGCGGTACCACTGACCGGAATCGTCGCGGAATTCATAGGCGAAACGCACGGCGATGCGGTTGTTATCGAAGGCCCAGAGTTCCTTGATCAGGCGATATTCCAGCTCGCGCTGCCATTTGCGGGTGAGAAACGCATGAATCTCGGCGCGGCCGTCGATGAATTCCGCCCGATTGCGCCACCGGCTATCCGGCGTATAGGCGAGCACCACCCTGTCCGGATCGCGCGTGTTCCAGGCGTCTTCGGCCAGGCGCGCTTTTTTGGCTGCGGTTTCGGCCGTGAAGGGAGGGAGCGGCGGCTTGGTTTCCATGGTCTGGGTTCTCCGGCAAGACAGGTGCTCGGGCGATCAGTCGTCGTCGTTTTCGATGCGCACCGAGGTCACCCCGGCGATCTCGCCGAGCGCGATGTGCAGTTGCTGGGTCGCCGGGCGGCCGATGACGTGCAGGGTGGCGCGGGCTGTGCCGCCCTCGTTGGAGGGATCGGGCATGGAAATGTCGTCGATAGTGAATTTCTGTTCCGCGCAGCGCTTGAACACCCGGTGCATTACATCTTCGCCTGCCCGGTAGGTCAACTGGACCACGAAGCCGCGATAGAGCACGCGGCGGTTGAAGGGCGTATAGACATAAACGGCGGTGAAATGCGCGGCTGTGGCGATGATGGCCAGCACCGGCAGGCCCGCCGCACAGGCCATGCCGATGGCCGCGGTCAGCCAGACCACCGCGGCGGTGGTCAGCCCGCGCACCGCATCGCCGCGCACGAAGATCAGCCCGCCGCCGATGAAGCCGATGCCCGAGACGATCTGGGCGGCCACGCGTGACGGGTCGAACGAGACATGGGCGCCGCCCGTCACATCGCCGAAACCGTATTTCGACACCAGCATGATCAGCGCCGCGCCGACGCCCACCAGGGTATGCGTGCGCAGGCCGGCGCTTTTCATGCGGAATTCGCGCTCCAGACCGATCAGCGAGGAGAGCACGAAGGCCAGCGCCAGCTCGCCGATCTGCAGCCAGCCCTGGCCGCCCGGGTCCGGAAAAAGAAAGTGGGTGATGCTCATGGAGGGGGCGATATTCGAAAGGGGCCGTCGGTCGTGGCTTGTGCCTTCAAGATATCGCTATCGGCTGGCTTCGATAAGAGTGGCCGGTTCGCCGGGTTACGTGGCCGCCCGATCGAGATGGGTATAGCCGCCGTCGACCACCACCCATTGCCCGGTGGTATGCGCCGCGCGCGGCGAGAGCAGGAACACCGCGTTGTCGGCGATCTCCTCGGGCCGGGTCATGCGGCGGCCGAGCGGGATACGCGCGGTGATGCGTTCGCGGGCGGCGGCCGGGTCGTCGAAGGTTTCCAGCCAGCGTTCGTACATGGGCGTGGCGACCTCGGCCGGCACCACCGCGTTCACGCGCACGCCGTGTTCGGCCAGCGAGACGGCCCATTCGCGGGTCAGCGCGAGGGCCGCGCCCTTGGCCGCGCAATAACCGCTGGTGCCGCCCTGGCCGGTCAGCGCGGTCTTGGAGGCAATGTTCACGATCGCGCCACGACTGGCCTTGAGATCGCCCTCGCACAGATGTGCCATCAGGTAGTAGTGCAGCAGGTTGCGATCCAGCGACTGCCGGAATGCGGCCAGACCGGCGCCCAGGCCGACGCCGTCGTTGGCCCCGGCGTTGTTGACCAGGCCGTAAACGGGGCCGGTTTCGGCGGCCGCCGAGACGGCCTCGCGACAGGCGGTTTCATCGGTCAGATCCGCCGCGATATGCCGGGTGCGGGGCTGGGTCGCCTGGAGTGCCTCGACGAAGGCGGCATCTTCACCGCGATCGACGATCACCGGAATCGCGCCCTCGGCGGCCAGCCGCCGGCTGATGGCGCCGCCGATGCCGGCCAGCCCGCCGGTGACGATCACGACCTTGTCGGTGAGTTCCAGATCCACGGGGCCTTCCTATAGCTTCAGCGAATAGATCGACGCAGCATTGGTGCCGAACAGCCTGGCGTGGCAATCGGCGCCCTGGGCGCGGGCCCAGGCATCGATCAGCGCGAACCAGTCGCCGTAGGTCATCGCCAACTGGCAGACCGGCCAGTCGGAGCCAAAGATGAGCCGATCCTCGCCGAAAAGTGCCAGCGCCGTATCCAGATGCCGATGAATGCCGTCGATATCCGGCGGTTCGCCCGGCGCGGCCTGGGCCTCGGTCGCCAGCCCCGAGATCTTGACCGCGACATGGGGCATCGCAGCCAGTTCGGCCATTGCGCGCCGCCAGGCGGCAAAGTCGGCTTCTGCCCCGGGGATCGCCGGTTTGGCCAGATGATCGAGTACCAGCGTGTGTCGATCGTGGTGGGCACAGAAGGTGACGGCATCACCGAGCTGGCGGTGATTGACCAGCACGTCATAGACCAGCCCGCGGCGCTGCACGGCGTCCACGCCGGCATCGAAGGCCCGGTCGTCCAGGCGCGCCGGGTCGCCTTCGATCGGGTGGCGCAGGCCGACCAGCGGGCCGGCCTGTTGCCAGTCGGCGATGCGTTCGTCGGCGTCCGCCGTCGCGAGATCGACCCAGCCGACCACGCCGGCGATCCAGTCCTCGGCCTCGGCCTGTTCCATCAGGAAGGCGGTTTCCGCTTCGTCGCCCGTGGCCTGTACGGCGACTGTGCGATCAATCCCGGTTTCGGCCATCGGACTGGCCAGATCGACCGGCAACCAGTCGTGCATCAGCTCTTCCATGCCGGGGCCGATCCAGTCCAGCCGGATCGGGTCGTAACGCCAGAAGTGCTGATGCGCGTCGATGATCATGAGGGGTGCTCAGTGGCCCTTGAAGCGATACTGCTCGAGCGACTCCGCTTTCATCTCGCCGGAATAGCCGGGCGCGCTGGGTGGCCTATAGGCCGCATTGCGCACCACGCAGGGGTCGACGAAATGCTCGTGCAGATGATCGACGTATTCGGTCACGCGGCCTTCGGTGGTGCCGGAGAAACACAGATAATCGATCATCGACAGATGCTGGACATATTCGCACAGGCCGACGCCGCCGGCATGCGGGCAGACCGGCAATTCGTATTTGGCGGCCATCAGCAGCACCGCCAGCACTTCGTTGACGCCGCCGAGACGGCAGGCATCGAGCTGCACCACGTCGATCGCCTCGCGCATCATGAACTGCTTGAAGAGCACACGGTTCTGGCACATCTCGCCGGTGGCGACCTTGACCGGGGCCACGCCTCGCCTGATCGCGCGATGGGCCTCGACGTCGTCCGGGCTGGTCGGTTCCTCGATGAACCACGGGCGGGCAAAGGCCAGTGCGTTGACCCAGTCGATGGCCTCGTCGACTTCCCACATCTGGTTGGCATCGATCATCAGCGCGCGATCCTCGCCGATCACTTCGCGGGCGATGGTCACCCGGCGCTTGTCGTCCTCGAGATTGCCGCCGCACTTGAGTTTGACGTGGTTGTAGCCTTCGTCGACCGCTTCCTGGCACAACCGGCGCAGCTTGTCCTCGCTGTAGCCGAGCCAGCCGGCGGAGGTGGTGTAGCAGGGGTAGCCATGGGCTTCGAGCGCGGCGATGCGCTCGGCCTTGCCCTGTTCGCGTTCGCACAGCAGCTTGAGCGCTTCGTCGCGTGTAATGCAGTCGGTCATGTAGCGGAAATCGATGCAACGCACGATCTCTTCCGGCGACATCTCGGCCACCAGCCGCCACACCGGCTTGCCTTCGGACTTGGCCCAGAGATCCCAGACCGCATTGACCACCCCGGCGGTCGCCAGATGGATCGCGCCTTTCTCCGGGCCGATCCAGCGCAGCTGGCTATCGCTGGTCACACGGCGCCAGAACGCGCCCATGTCGGCGGCGATATCCGCCAGATCGAGGCCGATCACCAGATGCCGCATCGATTCGATCGCGGCACAGGCCAGCTCGTTGCCGCGGCCGATAGTGAAGGTCAGTCCATGGCCTTCCAGACCTGCGGTATCGGTTTCCAGGATGCAATAAGCCGCGGAATAGTCCGGGTCCGGGTTCATGGCATCCGAGCCGTCGAGTTGCTCGGAGGTGGGAAAGCGCACGTCGATCACGCGCATGTCGACGATTCGGGTCATGCGTCCACCGTATGCTGGGATTGCTCGCCCAGGCCTTCGATGCCGAGCCGGAGTTGCTGGCCGGCGCGCAGGAAGACCTGCGGCGATTGGCCGGCGCCGACGCCTGGCGGGGTGCCGGTCGAGATGATGTCGCCGGGCTGCAGGCTCATGAAGCGGGACAGGTAGGACACTAGGTAGGCGACCTCATAAACCATCGTAGAGGTACTGCCGTTCTGGTAGGTCTTGCCGTCCACCGACAGCCACATGTCGAGCTGCTGTGGATCGGCGATCTCGTCGCGCGTGACCAGCCAGGGGCCGATCGGGCCAAAAGTGTCGCAACCCTTGCCCTTGTCCCAGGTGCCGCTGCGTTCGAGCTGGAATTCACGCTCGGAGACATCGTTGACCACGCAATAGCCGGCGACGTGATCCATCGCCGCCTCGGGTTCGATATAACGCCCGCCGCGGCCGATGATCACGCCGAGTTCGACTTCCCAGTCGGTCTTGTGCGAATTGCGCGGGATCTCGATATCGTCGTTGGGTCCGCAGATCGCGCTGGTCCATTTATTGAAAATCACCGGCTCGGGCGGTACCTCGGCGCCGGTTTCGGCGGCATGGTCGGAATAGTTCAGGCCGATGCAGATGAATTTTCCGACCCGCCCCACACAGGGGCCGAGGCGGGTGTCCGGGTCGACGGCCGGCAGGCTCGTCAGATCGTGCCGGCGCAGCCGGTCGAGCGAGTCCGGGGCGAGCATGTCACCGGCGATATCGTCCACCAGCGAGGAAATATCGCGGATCGTGCCGGCGGCATCGATCACACCGGGTTTTTCCTGGCCCGGTGGGCCGTATCTGAGCAGTTTCACAAAGCGCTCCTTGAATCAGAGAAAAGGTCCGGCTAGTTCGCCCAGCCCCCGTCGATGAGCTGGGCGGTGCCGGTGATGAAGGCGGATTCGTCGGAAGCCAGAAATGCGGCCAGCGCGGCGATTTCGTCCGGGGTGCCGAGCCGGGCCATGGGCTGACGGGCAATGAACTCATTGCGCACCAGAGCCTCGCTGCGGCCTTCGGCGGCGGCCTGGGCGGCGATGCGTTCGCGCAGCGACGGCGAATCGACTGTGCCCGGGCAGATGGCGTTGCAGCGGATCTCGGCGGTCATGAAATCGGCGGCCACCGACTTGGTCAGACCGATCACCGCGGCCTTGCTGGCGCCGTAGGCGCAGCGCTCGCGTACCCCTTTCACGCTGGAGGCCAGCGAGGCCATGTTGATGATGCTGCTGCCGGGTGGCATGTAACCGATGAAGGCGCGGATCATGTCGAACATCGAGGTGACGTTCAGATCGAAGGTGCGCTGCCAGGTGGAGCGCCCGCAATGCAGGATGTCGCCGCTCGGCACCATGCCGGCACAGTTGAACAGCACGTCCAGCGGCGGCAGCACCGAGGCCAGGTCGGTGATCGCCTCCGGGTCGGTGACATCGAGCGGGTAGGTCTCGATGTCGGTTTCGCCGGCCAGCGGGCCGATGTCGATATCGGTGGCGATCACCCGCGCGCCCTCGGCGCGAAAGCGCTCTACCGTGGCCCGGCCGATACCCTGGGCGGCGGCGGTAATGAGCGCCGTCTTGTTTTCCAGTCGCTGCATTGCACCTCTCCCGGCAGTTGCTCTACATCCAACGGCCTATTGGTCAGGCCAATGAGCCAAGCGTAGAGTGACCGTGGCCCGCTGGCAATCTTCGCGATGCCGGTTTGGGCTCGAACTTTTGTCTGATTCCGTGTCCGGAGCCGTCACGTGCCCATCGCCGCTGTCCGTTCAACCCGTCTGTACCGCCAGATCGCCGATCAGCTGCAGCGACTGATCCGCGACGGCGAGTTCCCGCCCGGCACCCGATTGCCGCCGGAGCGTGAGCTGTCGCAGCAGCTCGGCGTGAGCCGGGCTTCGGTACGCGAGGCGCTGATCGCGCTGGAAGTGGTCGGCGACGTGGAGGTTCGTGTCGGCCACGGCGTGGTGGTGCTGGATTCGAGCCATGCCTCGGCCGAGCCGGTGATGCGGGCGGCGGCCCGGAGCGAGCCGTGGCGGATCGATCCGGAATTCGCCAGCGAGGTCGAGCTCAACCTCGACGAGGAGATCCCGCCGTTCGCGTTGCTTCGGGCGCGGCGCCACATCGAACCGGAAACCGCCGCGCTCGCGGCCGTGAACGCCGATGCCGACGATCTGGCGGCCTTGCGCGACGCGCTGGATCGCAACATCGAGGACAACCGCGAACCCGGCGGCAATCGCTTCGTCGGCGACCGGCTGTTGCATATCCGCATCGCCGAGGCCTCGAACAACGCCGCCTATGCCCTGCTCATCAAGCATCTGCTGGGCCATCAATACGGCGTGATGTTCCGCCGGCTGCAGGCCTACTACATGGAAAACCGGATGTGGAACCGCTCGCAGACGGATCACGAGCGGATCGTGTCGGCCATCGCGGCGGGCGACGAAGCCGGCGCCCGCCAGGCGATGGAGAAACATCTGGATCACGTGCTCGGGGTGTTCTTTTCCGAATGAGGCGCCGCCGGTGCCGGCTTGTCCGGGGACAAGCACGGCGGCTGCCCCGTGCGCGGCAAAACCGCGAGTCGAGGACGGGACGTGCCACTAACGTATAAAGGTCAGGCCATTGGACGTTTGCTTCAATCGAAGACAGGGGCGTTCCGCACGGCAACTGACGCACAGACGCGTCGGCCGGCCCGCAATGTCATCGACACGGAAGTCGCCAGGGCCGGATACGCCGTTCCAGACAAGCCGCGCTAGACAGGGAGTAGACATGACGTCATCGAATGCAGCGCATACGGCGGGTGCCATGCCGCTGCTGTCGATGCGCGGTGTCAGCAAGGGTTTCCCCGGCGTGCAGGCCTTGTCCGGCGTCGATCTCGAGCTCTATCCGGGCGAGGTCCTGGCGCTGGCCGGCGAGAACGGGGCCGGCAAGTCGACGCTGATGAAGCTGCTCAGCGGTATCCACACCGCGGATGCCGGCGAGATCGTGCTCGAAGGCGAGACGCTGCATCTCACCGGCCCGGCCGATGCCCAGGCGCGCGGTATCGGCATCATCCATCAGGAATTCAACCTGATTCCGCATCTGACCGTGGCCCAGAACCTGTTCATCGGCCGCGAGCCGCGGCGCTGGGGCTGGCTCGATCACCGCGCGCTGAATCGCCGCGCCCAGGCCCATCTCGACGAACTGCAGCTGCCGCTGGGGGCGCGCCAGATCGTGGGTGACTTGACGGTCGCGCATCAACAGATGGTCGAGATCGCCAAGGCGCTGATGCAAAAACCCAAAGTCCTGATCATGGACGAGCCGACGGCCGCCCTGAACGACAACGAGGTCTCGCTGCTGCACGCGCTGATCCGGCATTTCATGACGCCGGACATGGGCGTGATCTATATCTCGCACCGCATGGAAGAACTGAAGGTGATCGCCAACCGGGTTTCGGTGATCCGCGACGGCGCGAACGTTGGGGTGCGCGCGGTGGCGACCACTGACATGGACGAGATCATCGCCATGATGGTGGGGCGCTCGGTTTCAGGCGAACACCGGCCGGAGCATGTGCGGCCGGACCGCGCCGAATTGCTGCGGGTGCAAGGGCTGTCGACGCGCGGCTTGCTGCGGGACGTGTCCTTCGACCTGCGCGAGGGCGAGATTCTCGGCTTTGCCGGCCTGATGGGCGCCGGGCGTACCGAAGTGGCGCGCGCGTTGATCGGCGCCGACCGGATCGAGTCCGGCACGATTTTCCTGCGTGGGCAAAGCATTCGTATCGGCAGTCCGGCAGAGGCGGCCAAGCATCGGATCGGCTATCTGTCGGAGGATCGCAAGCGGCTCGGCCTGCTGCTCGAGCAGGATGTGAAATTCAATATCACGCTCGGCACCGTGACCGACCTGTTTTCCGCCGGCGGCATGGTGCGCGACCGGCCGATGGCCGAGCGTTCGCGGCAACTGGTGGAATCGCTGCGCATCAAGACCCCGTCGATCCGCCAGCCGGTGAAGAATCTGTCGGGCGGTAACCAGCAGAAGGTCGTCATCGCCAAGTGGCTGCTCAAGGGCTGCGACATTCTGATCTTCGACGAGCCGACCCGCGGCATCGATGTCGGCGCCAAGGAAGAGATCTACCGGCTGATGAACGATCTGGTGGCCGACGGCAAGTCGATCATCATGATCTCGTCGGAGCTGCCGGAGGTGCTGCGCATGTCGCACCGGATCGCCGTGATGTGCGAAGGCCGGCTGACCGCGGTGCTCGATGCCGACGATGCCGATCAGGAAAAAGTCATGCACTACGCCACGTTGTCGTCGTCGCCTGCGGCCGAGACCGCCTGAGGAGGGATGATGAGTACCGCCAGGGGAAACACGTCTATGGCAGAAAAGGACACACCGGCGGGTGCCGGGCGATTGCCGCCCGGGCTGCGCGGCAAGTTCCAGCAGTTTCTGGCTTTTGCCGGGCTGATCCTGATCTTTGCCTTCTTTTCCTTTGCCAGCCCGAATTTCCTGACCTTCGCCAACGTGATGTCGATCCTGTTGGCCACCGTGGTCATCGGGACGCTGGCGATCGGCACCACGTTCGTGATCATCTCGGCCGGTATCGATCTGTCGCTGGGCACCGGCATGTCGCTGTGCGCGGTCATGTCCGGTGTGTTCATCACCCACTGGGGCCTGCCCATGCCGCTCGGGGTGGTGCTGACGGTACTCTTCGGCGGCCTGATCGGCTTCGTCAACGGCTTCAACGTGACCGTGCTCAAGATCCCGCCGTTCATCGCCACGCTGGCCATGATGCTGGTCGCCGAAGGGCTGGCGCTGGTGATCTCGGGCAGCGCGCCGATCTACTTCAGCAACACGCCGAGCTATTACATGCTGTCCAACGGCAGCATCATCCCGGGTCTGGCCATCCCCAACGCCGTACTGTTGTGGGCGGCGGTCGCGATTATCGCGGCGATCATCCTCAACAAGAGCGTGTTCGGGCGCTATACCTATGCCATCGGCAGCAACGAGGACGCCACCGCGCTATCGGGCATCAACACGCGGCGCTGGAAGATCCTGATCTACAGCTTCGGCGGGCTGTTCATCGGCCTGGCCGGGGTGTTGATCTCGGCCCGGCTGAATTCGGCCCAGCCGGCGCTCGGCATGGGCTACGAGCTGAAAGCCATCGCCGCGGTGGTGATCGGCGGCACCTCGCTGTTTGGCGGTGTGGGCTCGATCCTCGGCACGGTCATCGGCGCGCTGATCATGTCCGTGCTCACCAATGGTCTGCAGATCATCTCGGTGCCGCAGGAATGGCAGACGGTGATCCTCGGTGTCGTCATTCTGGCGGCTGTCTATCTCGATAATTTCCGGCGCAACGCCGCGGCCTGAGCCGCGTCCGCGCCAGACCAGAACGTCCACAAGAACGAAACGGAGGAGATCATGACCCCTATTCGATCCGCGCTGCTCGCCGCAGCCGCCGGGCTTGCCCTGTCGGTCGGTGCCGCGGCGCCGGCGCTCGCCGACAGCGGCAAACCTTATATCGCGATCGTCTCGAAAGGCTTTTCGCAGCAGTACTGGCAGGCCGTGAAGCACGGGGCCGAGCAAGAGGCGCAGAAAAAAGGCGCGCGCATCACTTTCGAAGGCCCGCCGACCGAGTCGGATGTCGCTATCCAGATGAATCAGCTCAGCGCCGTGCTCAACAAGCATCCGGATGCCATCGGCTTCGCCGCGCTCGACAGCCAGGCGGCCGCGCCGATGATGATGCAGGCCAAGAGCCAGGGCATTCCCGTGATCGCCTTCGACTCCGGCGTGAAGAGCAATGTGCCGGTATCCACCGTGGCCACGAACAACAAGGCCGCCGGTGCGGAAGCAGCCAGGCACATGGCGAAGCTGCTGCACGACAAGGGCACGGTGGGGCTGATCATCCACGACCAGACCAGCGTGTCGGGCACGGATCGACGCGACGGCTTCATGAACTGGATGAAGAAGAACGCGCCGAACATCAAGATGCTGCGCCCGCAATACAGCAACAGCGACATGTCCAAGGCCGCGGACATCACCAAGGCGATCCTTTCGTCGCACCCGCATCTCGATGGCATGTTCGCGTCCAACGAGGCCTCGGCCGAAGGCATGGCGCTCGGGCTCAAGGAAAGCGGCCGCAAAAACATCGTCGCGATCGGTTTCGACTCGGGCAAGGCCCAGATCGATGCGATCAAGAACGGCGTGTTGACCGGTTCGATCACCCAGAACCCGGTCGGCATGGGCCGCGACATGGTCGACACCGCACTCAAGGTCATCCACGGCAAGAGCGTGCCCAAGACCATCGATACCGGTTTCTACTGGTACGACAAATCCAATATGGATCAGCCTAAGATTCAGAAGAATCTCTATCAGTAGAGGGATCGCGCCACGGCGCGGCGCAGCCCGCGCCGTGGCGCTTCCATATTGCACGTCTCGTGGCGGGCATGGATTATCGAGTTCGCCGTCCATGTCATGCCGGAGGCCGTGATCAGTATTCGTCGCATACAGGCGCTGGCCGAAGAAGCCGAAGCCCGGCTGCCGGTTGCCGTTGCCCGCTACTTCCGTCAGGGCTCCGGTGCATCGGTGTCCGCGGCCGAGGCAGTGACCGCCTGGGAGGCCCGGCGTCTGCTGCCGCGCGCGCTGACCGATGTGTCGCGGATCGACACCGGCACGACCTTGCTGGGCACCCCCGTTCGCACGCCGATCGCCGTGGCCCCGAGCACCTTCCAGCGGGCGGCGGATCCCGATGGCGAACGGGCCATGGCCGCGGCGGTCGCCGATGTCGGCAGTCTGCTGACGGTCTCGAGCAACGCCGGCACCCGCTTCGAAGCAATCGCCGAAACCGGGGTCGCCTGGTGGCTGCAGGCGTATCTGCCGGCCGATCGGCAGGCCGCGCTGCCGCTGCTGGAACGGGCGGTGGCCGCTGGCGCCGGCGCGATCGTGCTGACCGCGGATACGCCGGTGGTGGCGCACAAGGACGACGACGGCGCCGAGACGATCTGGGAGATCGCCGCCGACGATTGGCTGCAGGTCAATTTCGAGCCCGGTTACGGCAGCCGGCCGGGGCACGCCAAGGCGCGTGATCTCGGCCCGGCGGATATCGCCTGGTTACGTGAGCGCACCGGGCTGCCGGTGGTGGTCAAGGGCATTCTGCGCACGGATGACGCCGAGCGTTGTATCGCGGCCGGGGCGGCGGCGATCTGGGTCTCCAATCATGGCGGGCGTCAGCTCGACGGCGCGGCGGCCACCGCGGATTGCCTGCCCGATGTGGTCGCGGCGGTCGGCGAGCGCGCCGAGGTCTATGTCGACGGCGGGATCCGCTCCGGGCGCCATGTGCTGACAGCGCTGGCCATGGGGGCGCGCGCCGTGTTCCTGGGGCGCCCGCCGTTATGGGCGCTGGCGGCCGGCGGGCGCGAGCGGGTGGTGTGCGAGCTGAATGCCCTCGGCGAGGAACTGGTCGAAGCCATGCAACTGGCGGGCATGCGTCGCCCGGGCGCGGATCCGAGCCTGTTGGCCGCGGTGCGTCGTTGAAATCACGGGTTCTGTTTCGAGTGGGCGGCCCGCCGATTTCTCAAGGCATATCACGCGGCGAGCGACGCAGATTGATCAACACGACCCCCGCGCCGATCAGCCCCACGCCGAGTATGCCCCGCGCCGAGATCGAATCCGGGTACCAGGGCAGCGCTGTACTGGCCAGATAAACCAGTGCATAACTCAGGCCCAGCAGCGGATAGGCCCGATTGAGGGGCAGGTACGCCAGCGCCCCCATCCAGCAGGCCATGGACAGCAGGTAGGCCAGCAGGCCGGACGCCACGAAAAACAGCGCCTCGGCCCATGCCGCGCCGTCCGCCCCGACCCAGGCGGCATAGTGCAGCGGCGGCAGGTGCGCCATGCCCCATTTCTGCGCCAGTTGGGCATAGGTGACCAGGGCGATGCTGGCGCCGGCCAACTGGAAGCCTGTTACAACGCCGGCGCGAGACATGAGATACCTGCGATGATCAACGCGATGCCGGCCCCATGCTGCCAACCCACCGGTTCGTTGAACAGGAAACGCGCGGCCAGCGTGACCCAGACGAAATTAAGGCTGAGCATGGGATAGGCCACGCCCACCGGCAGGACTCGGAGCGCGAGCAGCCATATCATCATGCCCAGGCCCAGAAAGACCAGTGCGGCCCACAGCCATGGTGAACGGAGCTTGATCGACAGCGGGATCGCCCGGTCCCGCCAGCCTTCCACCGCCTGCTTCTGACAAAGCTGGCCGGCGCATACCAGCACGCTCACGATCAGGACATAGGTCATGATTCAGGTCGTCGTCGGCGGGTAGACGAGCAGAATGAAATCGCCCGCGGCGGTGAGTTTATAGCCGGGCGGGAAGTCGCGGGTATATTGCGCCGGCGTTGTCCTCCGGCGATGAAACTTGAGCAGGAGGACGACCTTGCCTTTATGGCGCGTCTTTCTCAGCCAGCCGGGGAAGGCATCGCGGGCGATGTTCTTGTCGGCGGGGACATCCGGGTAATCCAGGCCGTAGGCCAGTTCGCCGCGATTATCCAGCAGCTTGATGTCGCTGCGATCCAGCGCCCAGGCCAGACTGTAGGCGACCCCGTCGTCGTTGGTGAGCACATCGACCGCCTGCGTGAACGCCGGCGCGTGCGCGTTGATGAACCAGCCTGGCTGCTTGGCATCGATAACCGACTGCGGCAGGGCCCAGGCCAGCAAAAGCGCGAGCACGCCCGGGCAGAGTGCGGCTGCCGCCCATCCGCGCAACGGCCAGCGCAGCTGCACGAGGCCGAACAGGCTCCAGCCGGCGAAGCTGACCAGGCCGAGCGCGAGCGCCCAGGTGTCGCCGGCGCCGTAAATGTGTTGATCGGGCCGCGACAGCCAGTACACCGCGCCCACACCGATGAGGCCAAAAACGATATTGATGGCACCGTTGACCCGCAGCACCCGGGTCGCGGCGCGGTCCACCGCCGCCATCACGCCGTGGCCGGCAAGCAGGGCCAGGGGCGCGAAGCAGGGCAGGATATAGGTCGGCAGCTTACCCTTGGCCGCGCTGAAAAACAGCAGCGGGAACAGCAGCCAGCACAGCAGATAAATGAATTCGGGCGCTTCGCGCCGTTCGCGCCAGGCGTGCCACCAGGTGACGGGGGCGACCCCCAGCCAGGGCAGGCTCCCTGCCAGCAGCAGGGGCAGGTAATACCAGACCGGCCCCGCGTGCTGGGCATGGGCGCCGGCGAAGCGCTTGATGTGCTGCACCCAGAAGAAGTAGCGCCAGTAATCCGGCTCCAGCAGTTGAATCCAGATCGCCCATGGCGCGCTGATCACGGCGGCTGCGATGACGGCCACCGGGCCGTATACGACCAATTCGGTGAAGCGTCGCCGATAGATCATGTACGGCAGGATCGCCACCACCGGCAGGGCCAGCGCGATGAACCCCTTGGTCAGAAAACCGGCGCCGCAGGCCAGGCCGAACACGATGTAGCGCGCGATGCGGGCTCTGGGTGTCCGCGCGTCCAGGCACAGGCAGAACGTCGCCATGGCGGCGGTCATCCAGAACGAAAACATGGCATCGAGCACGCTCATGGTGCCGACGCCGTAGACCAGCAGCATCGATAGGTAGATCAGCGACGCGGCTACGGCGGTTTGCGCCGAGTGCCAGAAACGGCGCGCCAGCCAGGCCACCAGGGCCGCGCTTGCCGCGGTCGCCGCCACCGACGCAAAACGAACGGCGAAGTTGTCGTGGCCGAAGATCAGCTGCGACAGATTATTCAGCCAGTACCCGAGGACGGGCTTTTCGAAATAACGCAGACCCAGCAGGTGGGGCACGATCCAGTGACCGGTGGCCAGCATTTCCCGGCTGATTTCCGCATAGCGGGCCTCGTCGGGGATCCAGAGCCCACGGGTGGCGCTCGGAAACAGATAGAACAGCCCGAAGAACAGGGCCACGCTCCATTTATTCAGCCGCATCGTTGTTTGCGTCCTCGGGCGCTTGGTGTGCCAACCATCCTTCCCGGCCTTCGATAGGCCCCGGGGTGATCCGGCCCGGCGGTATGCCCGCCATATCCGTCGGGAGCAGCTCGCCGAGCGGGCGGAATCGAATGCCGCGTTCGTGCGCGCGTGCCAGCAAGCGGTCGAACGCATCGGCCAGCACACCGCCTTCGACCTCGGCATGCACGGTATACACGTTCAGCCGGTTCGGGCGGATCCGGTCCAGTAAGAGGTCGTTGAAGGCCGCGGCATCCACATCGCCTCCGGCGCGTTCGTCGTAGGTCGGCAGATCCACCGGGATCTGCGGTGCGCCGAGGCTGTGGTCGGTCAGTCGTGGCCGGAAGATCGAGTGGCCCCGGCAATCGCTGTTGTAGCGAAAACCGAAGCGCTGCTTGGCTTCGATCACGGCCGGCGTGGTCCGCCAGCCGGCGGTGGCGGAACAGTCGACGTCCCGGCCGAGGATATCGGCCAGCGCCTGTGTCCCGCGTTCGATTTCCCGGTCCAGCCAGCGTGCCGGCCGGCGATCCACGTTGACTTGCCAGCCGTGATGATCCCAGGCATGCAGGCCGATCTCGTGGCCGGCCCGGTCGGCGCTGCGAATGACGTCGGCCAGGCCGTGCCCGATCCGGCGCCCCGGCCAGGCCGTGCCCGCCAGCAGGATGGGCCAGCCATACAGCGCGGCCGCATCCGAACGCAGCATCTTGCGCAGGAACGCCGGCTTGAACAGACGCCAGACATGACGGCCCATGTTGTCGGGCCCGACCGAGAAGAAAAATGTCGCGCGCAGGTGGTGTTTGTCCAGCGTCCGCAAAAGCTGCGGCACGCCGTCGCGCGTGCCGCGAAAGGTGTCGACATCGATGCGCAGGCCGGCGTCAATCATCCGTGTTCGGGTCTTCGAAGACCCCGGTCAGGAAAAAGTCCAGCGTTTTCTCGACGGTCTCCTCCAGCGCGATGGTGGGCGTCCAGTCCAGCAGGCGCCGGGCGTTGTCGATGCTGGGCCGCCGGTGCGAGACGTCCTGGTAGCCTTTGCCGTAGTACGCCTGGCTCTCGGTCACGTGAAGGCCGGCGAACGGCGGAAATCGATCGCGCAGGGGATGCCGGTCGAAGCGGTCGACCAGCAGCTCGGCCAGTTCGCGGATGCTCGCTTCATTGTCGGGGTTGCCGATATTGATGATGCGGCCATCGCAGCGCCCGCCCTTGTTCTCGACGATACGAAACAGGGCCTCGATGCCGTCCTCGATATCGGTGAAGCAGCGCTGCTGCGCGCCGCCGTCGATCAACTGAATCGGCGTTCCGCTGACCAGGTTGAGGATGAGCTGCGTGATCGCGCGCGAACTGCCGATGCGGGCCGAATCCAGGCTGTCCAGCCGTGGCCCCATCCAGTTGAACGGGCGGAACAGCGTGAACGCCAGCCCCTCTTTCTCCCCGTAGGCCCAGATGATGCGGTCGAGCAGCTGTTTGGAGGTCGAATAGATCCAGCGCTGCTTGTTGATCGGGCCCACCACGAGCCTGGATGTTTCCTCATCGAATTTGTCGTCCTCGCACATGCCGTACACTTCGGACGTGGAGGGGAAAACGATGCGTTTGCCGTATTTCACGCAGTAACGCACGATCCGGAGGTTTTCCTCGAAATCCAGCTCGAACACCCGCAGCGGGTTGCGCACGTACTCGATCGGCGTGGCGATGGCGACCAGCGGCAGAATCACATCGCACTTCTTGATGTGATATTCGATCCACTCATGATGAATGCCGATGTCGCCTTCGACGAAATGAAAATGCGGCCGGTCCAGGAAACGGGCGATGGTATGGCTGCCGATATCCATGCCATAGACTTCATAGCCGCCATCGGCGAGCAGTCTTTCCACCAGATGATTGCCGATGAAGCCGTTGACGCCGAGAATCAATACCTTGGTGCGTGGCTTTTGCCGTACGACGGTTCTGTCGCGCGGACCGAGCTGCATGCCGGCGACCAGCCCCATTTCACGCGCGAGCTGGGCGCCGCCGACCGGCAGCCCGCCACTGGCCTGGCCGGACCGGATTTCCAGCAGGTTTTCGCCGCAGGCGATACGCAGCGGGCTCGCCGATACGACCGTTCCCGGGGCCGGGGCTTGCTGGTCCGTGGTCTCGACAACCGCCGCCTCCCAGACCCACAGCTTGCGATCGCCGGCAAAGGAAAACGCCCCCGGGTAGGGTGCGGTCACCGCGCGTACGAGTCGCTCGAGCCGATCGGCGGGCAGGTGCCAGTCGAGTTCGCCGTCGGCGGGTGTGCGGCGGCCGAAATAACTGGCCGTGGTCTCGTCCTGCGGCGCGAGCGTCACGCGGCCGGCGCGAAAATCGGCAAGGCAGTCCGCGAGGAGTGCCTGGGCCGCGGCGTTGAGCTTGCGGTGCAGCGACAGCGCGGTTTCGTCGGCATCGATGGCGACCTCGCGCTGGGCGGCGATCGGGCCGGCATCCGGGCGCTTGATCATCTGGTGCAGCGTTACCCCGGTGCGCGGCTCGCCGTTGACCAGGACCCAGTTGGCCGGGGCCCGGCCGCGATAGGCCGGCAGCAATGAACCGTGCAGGTTGTAGGCGCCCTCGCCCGGAATCGCCAGAATATCGGCGCTGAGCAGGTTTCGGTAGTAGAAGGAAAAAATGTAGTCCGGCGCGAGCGCGCGAATATGCTCGACCCAGAACGGGCCGTTGACGTCTTCCGGCGCATGCACCGGAATGTCGAGCCGCGCACACAGGCGTGCCACGGATTCGAAGAACGGCACCTCGCCGGGGGCGTCGGCATGGGTGAACACGGCCGCGATATCGAAGCCCGCCTCGACCAGCGCGCGAATACCGGTACAACCGATATCGTGATAAGCGAATACGACGACCTTCACGATTCTTCTCCCTCTGACGGGCTGGCCGGCGCGTTGCTACGCACGACTTCCTGGACGAAATAACGGGGCCGGGCCCGGACGTCGTGGTACATGCGTCCGATGTACTCGCCGAGCAGGCCCATGGCGATGAACTGGGCACCGACGAAGCCGAACAGAATGGCGAACAAGGTGAAAACACCATTCCCGGACCAGGCGGCGCCGAACAGAATACGGGTCACGATCAGTAATGCGGCGAGCAGAAAACCACAGAAGGCGATCACACCGCCCAGGATGCTCAGCAAACGAAGCGGCGCCGTGGTCATGGAGGTGACCAGATCGAACATGAGATGGATCAAGCGCAGCGGCGTGTACTTGGACTCGCCGTAGCCGCGTTCTTCGTGGTTGACCTCGATTTCCGTGGTATCGCGCGCGAAGCTGTTGGCCAGGATCGGGATGAAGGTGCTGCGCTCGTGGCAACCCAGCATGGCTTCGACGATATGCCGACGGTATGCGCGCAGCATGCAGCCGTAATCGTGCATGTCCACGCCGGTCGAACGTTTGGCCGCGTAGTTGATCAGCCGGGAAGCCCAGCGCCGCGCCCGGGAGTCCTGGCGATCCACGCGTACTGTGCCGACGACGTCGTAGCCGCGATCGGCGGCCTCGACCAGTCGGCCGATCTCCTCGGGCGGATTCTGCAGGTCGGCATCGAGCGTGACCACGAGATCGCCCCGGGCCTGTTCGAATCCGGCCATGATCGCGGCATGCTGGCCGTAGTTGCGGTTGAGTATCACCGCGATGACTTGGGCATGCTCGCGGGCGGCTTCGGCCAGCACGCCGGGCGAACCGTCGCGACTGCCATCGTCCACCAGGATGATCTCGTAGCACCGGCCCAGCGCCTCGCAGGCCGCCAGGGTACGGCGCAGGAGTTCTTCCAGCCCCGGGCGCTCGTTGAACACCGGAATGACGACCGAAACACAGGCGATGGGATGACGGCTACGCACGATCGATATCCAGAATGTGGTGCAACGCCGCGCCCACGCGGTCGACGTCGGTGTGGGTCATGTCCGGGAACAGGGGCAGGCTCACCAGGCGTTCCGAATTCCATTCCGTATTCGGCAGGCTCAGGCCGCTGAAGCGTTCCCGGTAATATTTCTGTCGGTGCACGGCCTTGAAGTGGATGCCGGTGCCGATGCCCTGTTCCTGCAGTTGCCCCATCAAGCCGGCGCGATCGATGCCGCAGCTGTTTTCGTCCACACGCACGATCAACAGGTGCCAGGCGTGCGTTTCGGTATGGGCGGGCACGGCCAGCGGCTGCAGCGGCGTTCGCGCCAACCACGCTGCGTAATGTGCGGCGAGAGCGGCGCGGCGCGCGTTCATATCGGCAAGCCGATCGAGTTGCACGATGGCGATGGCCGCATTGATGTCTGCCAGATTGTACTTGTAGCCGGGCTCGATGACTTCCGCCTGCGGTTTGCGGCCGTGGCTCTGGCGATCGTAGGCATCCACACCCAGGCCATGAAATTTCAGGCTGCGTACCCGGTCGGCGAGTGTTTCGTCGTCGGTCACGACGACCCCGCCCTCGGCGCAGGTCGCGTTCTTGATCGCATGCAGGGAAAAGATGGCCGTCCCGGTCTCGCCGATCCAGCGGCCGCCATAGCGGGTGCCCAGCGCGTGTGCCGCGTCCTCGATCACGGCAATGCCGTGGCGCTCGGCCCGTTGGCGGATCGGATCGATGTCGACCGCCGCGCCGGCGTAGTGGACCGGCACCACGGCCTTGGTGCGCGGGGTGATCGCGGCTTCCACACGCTCGGCATCGAGCATCAACGTATCGCGATCGACATCCACGAAAACCGGGCGCGCGCCCAGCAGGCAGATGAGATTGATCGTCGATACCCAGGTCTGCGACGGGGTGATGACTTCATCGCCCGCGCCGATGTTCAACGCCGCCAGTGTGACGTGCATGCCGGCGGTCGCCGACGACACCGCGACCGCATGGCGGCTGCCGAATCGCTTGCAGAAAAGCGCTTCCAGTTCCTGATTCCTGGCCCCGGTGGTAATCCAGCCCGAGCGCAGTACGGCGCTCGCAGCCTCGATCTCCCGCTCGCCGATCGAAGGGCGGGAGAACGGGAGGAAGTCCGAATCGAAATCTGGCCCCACGTCTCAACCTCAGCAGTAATCTGATCGCCATGGTAGTGCCTTGGCGTCAAATAAAAGTTAACCCTGTTTCCCGCAACGCCGCGCAGCGCACCAGGCGCACCGGCGACCGCCCGGGTTCGGGCACAATTGCAGGCCCGACTCGTTCCGGAGCCTGTATGCGCCATGCCGAGCCCCGTTCAGCCGTCGCCACGGCCGATCCCCTGCAGGCCACGCGCTATGTTCTGCGAAGCCGCTTCTTCCGGTTGTTCGGCGGCGCTTACGAACTGCAAGACAGCCGGGGCCACCTGTGCCTGTACGCCGAGATGAAGCGCTTCCGGTTGAAGGAGGATATTCGGGTCTATGCCGATGCCGGCCGGCGCGACGAAGTCCTGCGTATCCGGACCGATAGCATCGTAGGGCCTGTTGCCGCTTCGTGCGGGTCCGCGCCAAGCGCTGTTGTGCGGCAAGACGAGGCGTAGTGCGCGCCGTGCAGTCACTCTGCACAAGCGTGCTACAACGCTGGATTGCCGTCGTGTCGTCAATCGTTGGGCGCTTGTCCCGAAGGGTTGGGCCGCCCAAAAATTGACTATGGGCGCCCGGCGGCGTTGCAAGTCTTGATCGTGGCACACCACGATGCGGCGACTCGCGCCTTGACGGACGCGATTTGCGGTCTCCAACGCGGCGCTCGCACGAAGCGGCAACAAGCCCTTGACTTCTCCGGCGCCTACGACATCGAGGACAGCCGCGCGCGGGCGCGTATCGGCACCCTGCGCCGCTCGGGTCTGCGCTCGACCTTCGTGCGCGATCATTGGCAGATGCTGGATGCCGCCGGCCAGCCCCTGGCGGAGCTGACCGAGGATTCGCTCGGCAAGTCGCTGTTGCGCCGGCTGATCGAGTTCGCCGGTGAGATACCACTGGTGGGGCTGCTCGGCTACTTCTTTCCGCAGCACTACGCGCTGACCCGGCACGACCGGCCCGTCGCGCATTTTCGCCAGCACTTCAATCCGTTCATCTACAAGCTCGACATCGACCTGTCGCCGGGCGAGAGCGGCGCGGTCGACCGGCGTCTGACGATCGCCATGGCCGTGCTGCTGGCCGCCATCGAGGGGCGGCAATAGCCCCCGGGCTCGGGTGCGCATCAGGCCGCCGCGACGGCCTGATGGATATCGTCGACCAGCGAATCGATCAGCTCGGGCGTGGTATTCCAGCTGCAGACGAAACGCACGCCGCCCTCGCCGATGAAGGTATAGAACGTCCAGTGGCGGGCCCGCAGCGCGTTCTGCAAGGCCGCCGGCATCTCCAGGAACACGCTGTTGGCCTGGACGTCGAACATCAGCTTCACGTCCGCCAGATCGGCCACACCGTCGGCCAGGCGCCGGGCCATGGCGTTGGCGTGGCGTGCGTTGGACAACCAGGCGCCGGTTTCCAGCAGGCCGAGCCAGGGGGCGGCCAGGTAGCGCATCTTCGAGGCCAGCTGGCCGGCCTGCTTGCAGCGGTATTCGAAATCCAGCGCGAGCCGCTTGTCGAAGAAGATCACGGCCTCGCCGAAGGCCAGCCCGTTCTTAGTGCCGGAAAAACACAGCACATCGACACCGGCGCGCCAGGTCAGCTCGGCCGGCGATACATCCAGCCCGGCGCAGGCGTTGGCAAAGCGGGCACCATCCACGTGCACGCGCAGGTCGTGGTGGTCGGCGACCTCGCGGATCGCGCGCAGTTGTTCCAGGTCGTAGACGGTGCCGACCTCCGTGGCCTGCGTCAGCGAGACCACCCGCGGGCGCGGGTAGTGAATGTCGCCGCGCTTGGTCACGGTGGTTTCGATGCCGCCGGGCGTGATGCGGCCGGAGTCGCCGGGTACGGTCAGCAGCTTGGAGCCGTTGGAGAAGAACTCGGGGCCGCCGCATTCATCGGTCTCGATATGCGCCAGCTGATGACAGATCACGCTGTGATATGACTGGCACAGCGAGGCCAGCACCAGCGAATTCGCCGCCGTGCCGTTGAACACGAAGAACACTTCGCAGTCAGTCTCGAACAGATCGCGAAACGCATCGGACGCTTCGGCCGTCCAGCGGTCGTTGCCATAGGCCAGATCATCCGCCGCATTGGCGCGATGCAGATAATCCATCGCCTCGGGGCAGATCCCCGACGTGTTGTCGCTGGCCAAAAAACGCGGGGTGCTGGCGCTGTCGTCGTTGATGGCAGAGGCGGAAGAATTCTGGGACATGTGCGGGCCTCGATGGGTAACGGCCGTTCCGATCGATGTGAAACGCCGATGCGGCACAGTTTTGGCCCACACGGCTCCTGTGACCGGCGGTCGACGATTCGCGCTGCGTTCAAGATAAGCCGCTTATGGTACGCCGGTCTGGCGCGGCGTGAAAACGGGCGGGCGTCGGTTGCGGGAAGCTCTATTAATCCGGCATCAAAACAGTTGACTTCATCAGCTGTTTTCAACGCCTCCAAAAATAAAAGCCGGCGCCTGTCCGTCTTTTACTTTTGGAGGCTTCGCGGCCGACGGCCGCGGCGGGCATGCGGTCGCATACTCGCGCTATTAACCCGAAAAATCATCTATTTTTGTGCCGGGGCAATAAATAAAGAGAGGGTCAAATACCGCAGAGCTCTTGCTATAAAAAATATTTGGTAAATATCTGGTTTTTAGAGCGAACCCGAGATTATGAACGATTTATGCACTGTTTCGAACTATGATGTCGAAGCCGATATCGATTTGCCGCTGATCAGCTGGCTCGCCGCTCAGCCTTCTAAGCATCGCGTCGGCTGCATATTGTCCGAGCTTTTCACGATCGACCCTGACGGTGGTTAGCGCGGGAAAAGTTTGTGCGGCAAAATCCTGATCGCCGAAGCCGATGACGGCGATTTCATCCGGTACGGAAAGACCCCGTGCCTGGGCTTCGATCAATATGCCATGCGCCAGTAGGTCGGAACTGCAGAAGATGACGCCGTCATGAAAACCGTCGTTGATGAGTTGTGCCAGCGATTCCCGGCCGCATTTGATGCTCGCCGCACCGGCGAGTCGAACCTCGGGGATCGTCTTGTACCCATGCTCCAAAAGCGTGTCACGAAAGACCGCCATTCGCCGCAGCGCTCTTTCGTCGCCGGCGGCTACGGCCGCGGTATTCATATAGCCTGACCGACGCACAAAATCGGCTACGGCCCGACCGGCGTCGGTATGCGAGAAACCAACGCACACATCGATCGGTGTTTCCGTGATATCCCATACTTCCACGGTCGGAACTTGAGCGCCCAGCAGGGCCCGCCGGCAGTCCGACGAGTGGTGAACGCCAGTCAAAAGCACGCCGTCCGGCCGGCGGCTGAGCAGTGCAGAGACGAGCTTGTATTCCTCATCCTGGGAAAAGCCCGTTTCACTCAACAGCACTTGATAACCTGCGGCACGGATTGCAACAACGAAGCGCTGGATCAGCGTCGAGTACACGATGTTGGTTATAGACGGCACGAGGGCCGCAATCAAACGTGTACGCCTTGATGCAAGCGATGCGGCAGTAAGATTGGGAACGTATCCGGTGAGGCGGATCGCTTCCTGAATCTTTCGTAGTGTTTCTGCCGAGACTTTGTCGGGATGGTTGAGCGCACGCGAGACCGTCACCTGCGATACGCCGGCTATGCGTCCGACGGTTTCCATGGTGACGCCTGCGCCGGATTCCTGTGCGGTGGAGGCGCTGCGAGTCTTTTCGTTTCTTTTAGACAAAACGCGCCCCATGTTCACCGTTGCGACTTTTGTATGATGTCTTGAGGTCGGGCCGTTCTATGTCGTGCGTGCTGGCACGCGGTGGATTCGTTATTCGTGGCGGTTGCCAGTTGGCTAACGTTGACAATTTAACTATTCCAGCGGATGACGCTTGCGGCTGATAAGCGACATGGTAATCGAGAAAGTCAGCGAAAGAGCGATAAGAATCCAGAGCAGGATGGCGATCCAGCTCTTGGTGAAGAAGATCGAAAGTGTACCAAAGGATTCCAGGCTCTTCATGAAGTAGATTTCGGCTGACGGCCCGAGAATGAATCCGATGATGAAAGGCGCCAGTTCAATGCCGACTTTCTGCGCGAAGTAACCGAAAAGACCGAAGATTAGCAGCGTCCAGACGTCGAACATAACGCCGTAGTTGATCGTATAGGCTCCGACCACGCACATCATCAGGATGATCGGGAAGAGGATATATTTTGGAACGGTTACGATCTTCGCCAAGTGTCGAATGGCGAGAAACATCACGGCAAACATCACGAGGTTGGCGAACAGCGCCGCCACGATCATTGAATTCCAAGTTTGCAGGTGTTCGCCGATGAACAGCGGGCCGACTTGGATACCCTGTAGTGTGAAGGCGCCGATGAGAATCGCGGTGGTGCTGTCACCGGGTATGCCCAGAGATAGAAGCGGAATGAGTGCGCCGCCGGTCAGGCCATTGTTGGCGCTTTCCGAGGCCACGACGCCGGCCGGCGTGCCCTTGCCGAACTCGGCGGACGATCTCGAGAAGGTTTTGGCCTGACTGTAGGACAGTATAGACGCGGCGCTGCCCCCCACGCCGGGAAGCAAGCCGACAAAGGTACCGATCGTTGAGGAACGGATCAGGTTGACCAGCTGCCCGCGGAATACCGAGAAATGGAACGGCTTGCCGCTGCCGAGTTTGACGCCCGATAGTCCTTCCCCGTCCTTCATCCCCTGTTCGGCCTCCAATAAGACGGTGGAGAGTGCGAATACGCCGATGAGCACGGGTAAAAGAGAAAAGCCATCCTCTAGATACGGTTGCAGTATAGGCAGTACCAGCCGCAACTCACCATTGCCCCCGCGTGAGATGTCGTACGAGCCGATCAGACTGATGAGAATGCCAAGCACGCCGCTGAAAAGACCCATGAGCAGGCTGTTGCTCAGCGCCGCAATCACCGTCAACGCGAACAGGATGATAAGGAACTTCTCGATATAGGAGAACTGGATCGCGAAACTCGCCAGCGTCGGCGCGAAGAAATAGAGGATGATCAGGCTGAACAGACCGCCGAACACTGAAGAGAATATGCCCACTTTCAGGGCGCGCTCACCTTCCCCGTTCAGCGTCATAGGATAGCCATCGAAGGTGGTCGCGATGGAGGACGGTGTGCCTGGAATATTGAGCAGTATGGCGGGTACCAGGCCACCCGAAATGCCGCCGACGTACAGTCCCAGAAGCAGTGCCAAACCTTGCTCGAGCCCGAGTGAGTAGGTCAGCGGCAGGCACACCGCCACAGCCATGGTGGCCGTCATGCCCGGAATCGCGCCGAAAATGATGCCGACCACCGTCCCGAGCGTGACCAGAACAAAAAAGAACGGAGTTAGACCGGAAATAAGATCCATGGTAGTACCTTGGCCAGAAAGAAGCCGTGACCGATCGTCTAAGGCAGGGAAATGTTGAAAACGTTGCCGAGCACGTACCAGATGATTGTTGGCGCGATGAGCGCGTTGGCGGCAGCGTAGATGATCGGCCTGGGGCGCCAGTCGTGAAGATAGAGCAGGCTCATGAAGAGTAGATACGGGATGGATCCGAAAAGGAATCCGAGCCCCGTGTTCGGGAAGTGATTGCCGATGGCGGGCATGGCGAGGAAGTAGCCGATAGTCGCGAAGATCGTGCCGAAGAACCGCAGGTTATCGATACCGATGGGCCAGGGCGGCCCGCCGGCGACGGCCGCCGCTATCCGGCGCCAGCGCACGGCGATCACAATAGCCAGAAGAATGGCCAGAATTGCTTCGATGATATGAGGGAAGACGAGTTGCGACGTGGCGAAGTCGATCTTCACTTTCAGCAGGGATTTCAGGTCCATGGGATCACCAGTCAGCCAGGTCGCCGTTCACTACGTTGTGGGCAGGCAGCAATTACCGGCGAGTAGCCGGCGCAAGATGCCGACGCGCTGCCGAGCGCGCCGGCGTGCATTGCTTAGGATTTGCTGCCGGAGATCTCGTTGATGATCTTGCGGTAGGTATCTTTTTTATTTTTCAGATAGATGGTGGCTTCTTTCGACGGCATGAAATCCGGGATGAAGAACGCTGCCTTTTGCCTTTTCTGGATATCGCCCTTGGCATAAATAGTTTTCAATGCCTGGTCCATCTTCCGAACCAGGGTCGGGTCCATCTTCTTGTTGTAGATGAAGAAGAATTCCTTGTCGAAGGTAAAGTCCTGTTTGCCGCTCATCGGTACATGGACATTGGGGGTAACATGCTGGAGCAACTGGGCACGAGTGGTGTGGCCCATTCCCTCAGCAGGCGCCTGCTCAATAGTTTTATGCCGCGCGGTCAACCAGATGAAGCGCATCGCCTTGCGATCGCTGGCCGGCAGCTGCGTGAACTGCTCGTTGGCCTGAACGGAACCATTGATAACATCAGCCTGGCCCTGAAACAGGAGTTGGTTCTTGTCTGCCTGGGAGCCGGTATGGACGGCGATAATGTTGTTTTCCGAGCCCGGTTTGTTAAGGCGCGCCGCGTTCTTAAGCGCCGAAAAGCCGATTTCTGAAACACCTCCGGCCTGAATGGCGACACGAATCCGTTTGCCGGCCGCAGCCGCCTTGATGAGATCGGAAGGCGTCTTGTAAGGCGAATCCTTGGGCACGAGATACGCGTTGCCAGGATTGATCGCAAGCGTCGGCCCGATCACATACTTTTTGAAGATGTCGGGGTAGCCCGGTACCCCGTAAAGATTCCCCAAATACGCTTGGTCGTGGAAGATCATCATCGTGGTGCCGCGCGAATCATGGCTGAGCGCACGAAAGGCACGATTCACGCCGACCGCATCCACTTTGACGTTGATGCCGAGCTGCTTGGCCAGCGCGTTCGCGACGATTTCGCTGTTTTGGTAGGTGTCACCCCCGGTCGACTTCGACCCGATGACGATTCGCAGATTGGACGGGATGTCCTGTGCGACGGCGAGATTCGGCAAGGCCAGGACGAGTGCCAGCGCCGCTGCTATGCCAAGTGTTCGGAGCAATCGATTCATAAGTCATCTCCTCGAGTCGGATAGTGGATCGGCCCATATCCTGTTGTTGTCGGCGATTAATGCCGGTTTTTCGGTGCAGTTGCTCGCGTCTACCGTATGTCGCAGTCGTCGAAATGAATACGCATACATAATTTATTGCGAGTAAAATACGTTATTCGCATTGCCTTTCAATAGTCATTAGACCTTGGTATGAATGCGCATACATAGGTGCCAGCGTAGAGTCGAGATTCGCCGGACTCGATGCAGCCTGCGGTATCGATAAATGCAATGGATAGAGGGAAGTCAGCAATGAGCTCGAGTGCCAAGAAGACGGCCGCGGATTTGCGTAGTGCCCGATGGTTCGCGCCAAATGACCTGCGAAGCTTTGGTCATCGCTCACGCCTCATGCAGATGGGGTTAGCGCCCGAGGACTGGGAGGGGCGCCCCGTGATCGGCATTCTGAACACGTGGTCGGAGCTCAATCCCTGCCACGCGCATTTCCGGGAGCGGGCTGCTGATGTAAAGAAGGGCGTCTATCAGGCTGGCGGCTTCCCGGTTGAGCTGCCGGCGCTTTCGGTCGACGAGAGCTTTACCAAGCCGTCATCGATGCTCTATCGAAATTTGTTGGCTATGGAGACCGAAGAGCAGATCCGTAGTCATCCGCTGGACGGTGTGGTGCTGATGGGGGGATGCGACAAGACGACGCCGGCGCTGATCATGGGCGCACTCACCGCGAAGGTGCCGATGATTTTTCTACCGGCAGGCCCCATGTTGCGCGGAAACTACGCGGGCCGGACGCTCGGGTCCGGCTCGGATGCCTGGAAGTACTGGGACGAGCGGCGCGCCGGTAATATCTCGGACGCCGAATGGGTGGGTATCGAGGGGGGTATCGCAAGGTCCTACGGCCACTGCATGACCATGGGTACGGCGTCGACGATGACGGCGATTGCTGAAGCCATGGGGCTGTGCCTGCCGGGGGGCTCGTCGATACCCGCAGCCGATGCCGGCCATATCCGCATGGCAGCCGCCTGCGGTCGTCGCATCGTCGACATGGTCTGGGAGGATCAGACACCGGACCGCGTTGTCACGCCGGCAGCTATTCGCAATGCCGCGATCGTGGCGATGGCGACTGGCTGCTCCACCAATGCGGTGGTTCACCTCCTGGCAATGGCCGGCCGTGCCAGGGTGGACTTTTCGCTCGACGATCTGGACGCGTTGGGCCGCGTCACGCCGTTGATCGCCAATATCCGCCCTTCGGGCACGGGTTACTTGATGGAGGATTTCTATTACGCCGGTGGTTTGCGGGCACTTATGGCCGAATTGGCGGAACGTCTGGATCTCTCTGTGATCACCGTTTCCGGCCAAAGCCTCGGCGAAACGTTGGAAGGCGCAGAGGTGTACAACGACGACGTCATCCGCCCGCTATCCAACCCGGTCTACCACGAGGGATCGCTCGCAGTACTGCGCGGTAACCTCTGCCCGGACGGTGCGGTGATCAAACCGGCTGCCTGCGACGAGCGTTTTTATGTGCACGAGGGCCCGGCGCTGGTATTCGACAGTTATCCGGAAATGAAAGCAGCGGTCGAAGACGAGAGTCTCGACGTGACGCCGGATCACGTCATGGTGCTACGCAACGTCGGTCCGCTCGGCGGCCCCGGATTTCCAGAATGGGGCATGCTGCCGATCCCCAAGGCGCTGATCAAGCAAGGGCATCGGGATATGTTGCGGATCTCGGACGCCCGCATGTCCGGGACGTCCTATGGTGCGTGCGTATTACATGTGGCGCCCGAGGCCTATATCGGTGGCCCGCTGGCACTACTGCGCAACGGTGATCCGGTGCGCATGGATATACCGGCCCGCAAACTGGACATGCTGGTGGACGAAGCCGAACTGGAACGGCGGCGCAATGAATGGACGGCACCGAAAGCGCGCTTCGAGCGCGGCTACGGTTGGATGTTCGCGCAGCACGTGAGTCAGGCTGACAAGGGATGCGATTTCGACTTCCTCACCTCGGATTTCGGTGAGCCTGCGGGCGAGCCCGACATTTTCTAACGCCCGGAAGACGAAAACATGAACAAAGAAATCCGCTCAAAGCTGCTGACGGTGTCCACCGCGACACTGTGTACCGCGCTATATCGACGTGGCTTGAGAAACCAGTTCATTCAGGATGTTCATCCGGTGAGTCCTAAGGGGCGCAACATGGTGGGCCCAGCCTACACGTTGCGCTATATCCCGGCCCGCGAAGATCTGAACGGGCTTGAGGTGTTCCGAGATCCGGATCATCCGCAGCGTGCAGGAGTCGAGCAGTGCCCCGAAGGCGCGGTAATGGTGATGGACAGCCGCAAGAATCCTCGGGCCGCATCGGCGGGCTCTATCCTGTTGACACGTCTGATGGTGCGCGGGGCGGCCGGAGTGGTCACCGATGGCGGCTTTCGAGACAGCCCGGAGATCGGCGACTTGGATATGCCGGCCTATCATGCCCGGGCCTCGGCGCCGACGAACCTGACGCTTCACCAGGCGCTGGACCTCGATGTGCCGATCGGCTGTGGTGATGTGGCGGTATTCCCTGGCGATATCGTCGTCGGCGACGCGGAAGGCGTGGTGGTGATCCCTGCTCACCTGGCCGAAGAGATTGCCGACGAAGCCGTCGAAATGACTGCTTACGAAGACTTTGTCACTGAGGAAGTGCGCAAGGGACGCAGCATCATCGGCCTGTATCCGGCGACCCACGAACAGTCAAAAAAAGATTTTGCCGAATGGCGGCTGCAGAACAAGCGATAAGCGACGTCAGTAAAAAATATACCGAGTGAAGTATTTATGGCATTTGACGAGCAATATCTGAAACAAGCGCTAACCGGTATTTCCGGCATTCTCGTGACACCCTTTGCGGCTGATGACTCCTTGGCACCGCAGCAGCAGGGCCCGATCGTGGACCGTGCGATCGCGGCGGGCGTTCATATTCTGGTGGCCAATGGCAACACGGGGGAGTTTTATGCCCTCACGGTGGATGAGGCCGAAACCATGGTGTGCGTGGCGGCTGATCATATCGCCGGGCGCGTACCACTCGTGGCCGGTGTCGGTCGTGGTATCAAGGATGCCTGCCGTCTGGCGAGCGCATCGGCCAAGGCTGGCGCCGATGCCCTGATGATCCATCAGCCGCCGGATCCTTTCGTTGCGCCCCGAGGGATAGTGGACTACGTGCGTCGCGTCGCGGACGCGGCCGATGGGCTACCGCTAGTGCTTTATTTACGCAACGACAGCATCGGTCTGGATGTGATCGAATCGCTTTGCGCGCTGGACAGGGTCGTTGGCGTCAAGTGGGCGACACCCAATGCACTCAAACTCTCGGCGGCAATCCGAGCGGTGAATTCGGACATCGTCTGGGTCGGGGGCCTGGCAGAAGTATGGGCGCCGGTCTTCTATTCAGTCGGCGCCAGAGGGTTCACATCGGGACTGATCAACGTCTGGCCCGAGCAATCGGTCGCCATTCATCGGGCACTCGAGGCCGCGGACTACGAACAAGCCCAGCGTCTCATAACGCAGATGCAGGTCTTTGAGGACATCCGTGCAGAGGAACTCGGCGGTACCAACGTCACCGGCGTCAAGGCGGCACTGCAGCTTATGGGTCTCGACTGTGGACCTGCCCGCCCGCCGTCCGCCTGGCCGCTTACCGCGGAACAGGCAGAGCGCCTCACCCATTTCTGGAAGGAAAACGACATCGGCACCATCAAGGCCAGCACAGCGTCTTGACGTTGTAGGTATTGAGCTCGGTCCGGCGCGACGCAGGTCTCTGGCGTAGGCAGGCATTAGGCCTGTTTCCTTTTCGGCCGCTCTTCGTTGTAACTCATGCTGTCGGCTGCGGGTGATGTCCGTGGCGTGAGCCTGACTTGCGAATCATGACTTGTTAAGGGGTCCGTTCATGCGCGGCGATGAGCGCCTATGGCGATCGGTCGGCCCGCCGTGCCGCAATCCGCTTTGCAACGCTGTCTTGGAGGCGGCGCAGAATTTCAGCGCGCCATCGGGCAAAGCCGATAGCGCGCTGGGCGCTGCCGTCAGTTTGGGTCAGATCTGGCCGCGAATGATGGCCAGCATGCGCTTGAGCGGCTCGGCTGCGCCCCAGAGCAGTTGATCGCCCACGGTGTAGGCGGTGAGATATTCGCCGCCCATGGCCAGTTTGCGGATGCGTCCGACCGGTACGGTCAGTGTGCCGGACACGGCCGCCGCGGTGAGATGCTCGAGCGTGGCGTCCTTGTCGTTGGGCACGACCTTCACCCATTCGTTGTGGTCGGCCAGCATCTGCTCGATCTCGGCCGTGGGGATGTCGCGCTTGAGCTTGATGGTGAACGCCTGGGCATGACAGCGCATCGAGCCGATGCGCACGCACAGGCCGTCCATCGGGATCGGCTGATCCTGGCGGCCGAGAATCTTGTTGGATTCGGCGCCGGCCTTCCATTCCTCCTTGGACTGGCCGGATTCCATCGGCGCGTCGATCCAGGGCAGGGCCGAGCCGGCCAGCGGATAGCCGAACTGCTCGACCGGGAAATCTGCGCTGCGCATGGTGGCGGTGACGTCGCGGTCGATGTCGAGAATCGCGGAGGATGGTGTGTCGAGCTGGGGCTTGACCGCGTCGTGCAGCGCGCCCATCTGGTTGAGCAGCTCGCGCATGTGGGTCGCCCCCGAGCCGGAGGCGGCCTGATAGGTCATCGCTGACATCCACTCGATCAGATCGCGCTCGAACAGGCCGCCCAGGCCCATGAGCATCAGGCTGACCGTGCAATTGCCGCCGCAGAAGGTCTTGGTGCCTTTTTCCAGCTCGGCATCGATCACGTCGCGGTTGACCGGATCGAGCACGATGGTCGAATCGTCGGCCATGCGCAGCTTGCTGGCGGCATCGATCCAGTAGCCGTTCCAACCGGAATCGCGCAGCGGGCCGTACACCTCGCCGGTGTAATCGCCGCCCTGGCAGGTCACGATCACGTCCATCTCGGCCAGGGCAGCGATGTCCTTGGCATCGGCCAGGGCCGGCACGTCGCGGCCGATATCCGGGCCGGGCTGGCCGGCCTGGGAGGTGGAAAAGAAGACCGGTTCCAGCCCCTCGTAGTCGTTGTCGGCCAGCATGCGTTGCATGAGGACCGAGCCCACCATGCCGCGCCAGCCCACGAAACCGACTTTCAACATTGTATTACCTCGATCGTCGTCGGGTTGAGTCGTTTAGTGCATCAGTTTAACGCGGACCGGGGGTTTCGCCGAATCCGCCGCGAATTGCGCTGTCGGTCCGCAACGCGGAAGGGGCGACCCGGCCGCGTTGCAGGCGGCGCGTGTTCTGGCCATGCTTGAAGCTCGTTTGATAAGGGGAGTACCAACGAATGCACGTTAAAATGCGCCGCCTCCGCGGCCTCGCCGTGGCTTTGCTCGTGACCTTGACGGCCAGTGGCACCGCGCTGGCGGCCCATGCGCCGATCACGATCTATACCGACAATTACGCTGCCGACGAGGCGATGAGCCGTATCGCGCGTGATCTGATCCAGGAGCATTACAACACCACGGTCGAGCTGAAGCAGGTGTCGGTTGGGGTGTCGTTTCTGGGGACCGCGCGCAACAAGAACAGCGTGTTCCTCGCCGCCTGGCTGCCCAAGACGCACGCCGCCTACATGAAGCGCGTCAAGGACCGGGTCGATACGCTCGGCGTTCTCTACAATGGGGCTCGTCTCGGCTGGGCGGTGCCGAGCTATGTGCCCAAAGATCAGCTGAACAGCATTAACGATCTCAAGAAGCCGGCAGTCGCCAAGAAGTTGGGTGGCCGAATCCAGGGTATTTCGGCGGGCGCCGGGGAAATGCGGCTATCGCACCAGGCCCTGAAGACATACGGGCTGGACAACATGCGCCTGATCACGGCCAGCAGCCCGGCCATGACCGCGGCGCTCAAGCGTGCGATCGACAATCACCGTTGGATCGTGGTGACGGCCTGGAGCCCGCACTGGATATGGGAACGCTTCCACCTGCGCTATCTCAAGGATCCGAAAAAAGCGCTGGGCGGCGAGGAGCACGTCGTGACCATCGCCAATCCGTCGATCAAGAAGAACAAGCCGCAGATCGCGGCCTTCCTGTCGCGGATGCATTTTGATCTGGACACCACCAATGCCTTGCTGGCCGATGCCAACAAGACGTCCTACGAGGCGGCGGCCAAGCGCTTCATCGCGCAGCATGCCGATACAGTGAAGCAATGGCTCGGCCAGTCGTGAGCGCGGTGTGCTGACCATCTTCGCGACCATGTGACCTGGCGAACGCCGGTCGCCGAAGCGACCGGCGTCTGTATTCACGGTCGGTTCATTGCCGCAGCGCGTAGCGCCGCTCGACCTGATCGAGTACCAGCGTGATCGCGCTGACCAGTACCAGATAGATCAGCGCGGCGACCAGAAAGATCTGGAAATACTTGAAGCTGTCGGCCCCGATCATCTTCGCCTGGCCCATGAGTTCGGGCACGCTGATGGCGAATGCCACCGAAGTGTATTTCAGTTCGATGATGACTTCGTTGGACCACTGCGGCAGGGCGATGCGCCAGGCCTGCGGCAACACGATGTGACCGATGGTTTGCATCCGGGTCAGCCCGATCGCGCGTCCGGCGGCGAGCTGGCCCGGGCGTACCGCGCGAATGCCGGCGCGGAAATACTCGGCCTGGTAGGCGGCGGTGTTGATGCCGATCGCGACCATCGCCGCGGTGAGCGGCGCGAACACGATCCCCACCTGCGGCAGCCCCTGATAGACGATGAACATCTGCACCAGCAGCGGCGTGCCGCGGATGAGTTCGATATAGCCCGTGGCCAGCGCGCGCGAGACCGGGTCGCCGTAGACCCGGGCCACGGCCAGAATCCAGCCGGCGATAAACCCGCCGATCATCGCCACCGCCCAGATCGCCAGCGTGTAGCCGGTGCCGTGCAGCAAGGCCGGCAGATTCGCCCAGGCGAAGGCGAACCAGCCACTCATCGCGCCCGCCCGGTGTCGTCGGCCTCGCCGACCAGCGCGGCGGCGATGCCGTCGATGAAGTCGCGGGTGCGTTGTTCGCGCGCTTCGTGGAAGATCTGGCGGGCCGGGCCTTCTTCCACCACGCGGCCCTCGGCCATGAACAGCACGTCGTCGGCCACGGCCTCGATGAAGGCCATCTCGTGCGAGACGATGATCATGGTCATGCCTTCGGCCACGAGTTCGCGCATCACCCGCAGCACGCTGCCCACCGATTCCGGGTCGAGTGCGGAGGTGGGTTCGTCGAACAGCATCAGTTCCGGCTGCATGGCCAGTGCCCGCGCGATCGAAACACGCTGCTGCTGACCGCCGGACAGCTCCGCCGGAAAGGCCTGCCATTTCGGGGCCAGGCCGACGCGCTCGAGCTCGCGCCGGGCGATGGTCTCGGCCTCGGCGCGCTTGAAGCCGCGCACCCGGCGCAGCCCGAGCATGAGATTGTCGGCCACGGTCAGGTGGGTGAACAGGTTGAAGTCCTGGAACACGAAGCCGATGCGCGAACGCAGGGCGTCCAGGTCGGCTTTTCTCGCCGTGAGCTCGGTGTCATCGAGCCAGATCTCGCCCGCATCGATCGGTTCCAGGCCGTTCAGGCAACGGATCAGCGTCGATTTGCCGGCCCCGGACGGGCCGATGACGCCCTTGACCTCGCCGGCGGTGACGTCGAGCGACACGTCGTCGAGCACGGTATGCTCGCCGAAGCGTTTGGTCAGATGCGAAACCCGCATCAGGTGCGTGGCGGATACAGTCATGGCGGACGGCTAGTGGGCGAAACCGGGCACGCGCAGACGGCGATCGAGCCGCGACAGGCCCCAGGTCGCGGTGAGCGAGAGCACGAGATAAACGGCGGCGGCGGCCGAGTAGACCGCCAGTGTATGGCCGTAGTTGGCGGATACGATGTAGTCGGCCTGACGCATCAACTCGACCACGCCGATGGTGTAGGCCAGCGAGGTGTCCTTGAGTTCCGACAGCGCCTCGTTGGTCCAGGGGCCGAGCGCCTGGCGCATCGCCTGTGGCAGCACGATGTGTACGATGGCCGCGCGCCGGGTCAGCCCTATGGCACGGGCCGCGGCCATCTGCCCGGATGGCACCGAGGCGATCGCGCCGCGCACGATCTGCGATTGATAGGCGGCCGAACGCAGGCCCAGCGCAAGCGCGGCGGCCGCGAACGACGAAATATCGTAGAACCCGGAAATGCCGTAGTAGAACAGGAACAGCAACACGACCGCCGGTATCGCGCGGAACAGGCGCTCGACGAGCGTGGCGCCGACACGCAACGTCCAGTGGCTATAGCTCTGCGCCAGCCCGAGGGCCGTGCCCACCACCACGCCGATCGCGAGCAGCGCCACGGCCAGGGCAACCGTGACCGCCGCGCCTTCGGCGAGGTAGGGCAGATTTTGCCAGAGGGCCTGATAGATCATCGGCGTGACGGCGCGCGCAATCGAATCAAAAAAGCCGGCGATCGCGGTGGGCGACCGCCGGCCCGTTCATGGCTGGAGGCTTACTGCGACAAACCGGGAATCGGCTTGTGATAAGAGGGGATGCTGGCCGGCATCGGGCCCGGCACCGGCGTGATCTTCGCGCTCGGCATGTACTTGTGGACGATCCGGGCCCATTCGCCGGACTTGTAGATCGCCACTTCGCCGGCATTGAGCTTCTTCAACAGCGCCGTGTTGCCCTTCTTCACGCCAATGGCATACACCTGCGGCGGCTTGGGGCTGATCTCGCCGGCGATCTTGACCTTGCCCGGGTTGTCGGCGACGAACTTCCGGGCGGTATCGTCGTCCAGGAACTGGGCGTCGATACGCCCGATCAGCAAGTCCTGCAGGGCGGTGGTGCCCTGTTCATAGGTCTTGATATGGATGTCGCCGCCCTTGTCCACGATCTGATTCTTCAGATAGTCGTAGTTGGTGGTGCCGGTCTGCACACCCACCGTGTGGCCGCCCGACAGCGCCGTTTGGGCGGTGAGTCTGGAGTCGGCCGGCACCAGCACATCGAGCTTGATCTGCCACCAGGGCACGGTGAAGTCGATCTGCTGCGCGCGCCGGGGCGTGACGGTCAGCCCCGTGACCAGCATGTCGATCTTGCCGGCCTTGAGTGCCGGGATCAGCGACGAGAACGACATCGAGCGAAACTTGACGTCGAAACCCTGTTGCTTGGCGATGGCCCGTACGGCGTCCGGCGCAATGCCGACCACCTGACCGTGATCGACCGCGGCCCACGGCGGGAAGGACGGTTCCACGCCGGCGATATAGGTTTTGGCCAGCGCGGCCGTGGAGCCCAGCATCGCGGCCAGCGCGATCGAGAGAATACAGATCAGGCGCATCGCAAGTTCCGGTTTTTAAAAAAAGAAGAAATCCACCCAGGCCCTGCCGGCGACTACCCGAAATCGCGGCGGCGACCGCTTATTGAAGCATACCGCGATCGGAGATTCAGCCATTGCAACGATGGATCGTTGTCCCGCACGGCGAAGTCTGATTAGTTACTTGCCCGGATCACATCGGCTGGGGAGGCGTTTTGGGCTTGCTGCTGTTATCGACCATCGCTTATTTGCCGCTGGTCGCTGTTGTGCTGCTTAACCTGATCGTGCCGGCGCGTCGCGTGCTTCACGCCAAAGCGTATCAGGATTTGCCCGACGAGGAGGCCAGCCGGGATGCGTCGCGACAGACACGGGTCGGGATTGCGTTGCTTGTCTGCCTGACGCTCGCGCAATGCTGCGCGCTGGTCTATTCGCTGCAGACTCAGCAACGCGCGGCCGGTAATGATCGTGGCGCCCGGGCCCTGCATGGCATGGATCTGGCGGAGCCGTCGGACTAGCCGTGGGCTGACGGGCGCCCTGACGCCGGCGCTGTGTGACCATCGCGTATCGGCTGGCGTGTTTCAGGTGCGCCGGCATCGGCCGGCGGGTGCGGTTGGCCCGATTGAATAGCCGGATCGTACCGGTGTCGTGACGCGCTACACTGGGCGAATCACGCCCGCGTGGCGTAGGGAAACAACGTCTCTTGGGGGCAGCGTGCGTCGTACGACCAGCCAGCGCTCGGGCATGGCCGAGCTGACCGTCCGGGGTATTCTCCTGGGCGGCTTGATTACCTTGTTCTTCACCGCGGCCAACGTCTATCTCGGCTTGAAGGTCGGTCTGACGTTCGCCACCTCGATTCCCGCCGCCGTGATCTCGATGGCGGTGCTGCGGGTGTTTTCGGATTCGACGATTCTGGAAAACAACATCGTCCAGACGGTGGCCTCGGCCGCCGGCACCCTGTCGGCGATCATCTTCGTGCTGCCCGGGCTGGTGATGATCGGCTGGTGGCAGGGCTTCGATTTCGTCACCACGGCCGTGATCTGCGCCACGGGCGGGCTGCTCGGCGTGATGTTCTCGGTACCGCTGCGGCGAGCGCTGGTGGTCGATACCGATCTGCCCTATCCGGAAGGCCGGGCGGCGGCCGAGGTGCTCAGGGTCGGCGCCGGCTCGCGCGAAGGCGCGGCCGAGAGCACGGCCGGGCTGGCGGTAATCGCGGTCAACGGCCTGGCCTCGGCGGCGTTCGCGCTGGCCGCCCAGATGAAACTCGTGGCCGGCGAGGCGTCGCTGTGGTTCCGCACCGGCGCCGGCGGCGCCACCGGCATTTCCGGCAGTCTCTCGTTCGCGCTGCTCGGTGCCGGCCATCTGGTGGGGCTGTCGGTGGGCATGGCCATGCTGGTCGGCCTGGTCATCGGCTGGTGGGTGGCGCTGCCGCTGCTCACCGCCATGAGTGCCGTTACCGGTTCGCCGGCACACATCGCACACACCGTATTTTCCGCCGACGTGCGTTTCCTCGGCGCCGGGGTGATCGGAGTGGCTGCGATCTGGACGCTGCTGCGCATCATCGGCCCGGTGCTGGCCGGCATCCGTTCGGCCCTGGCGGCCTCGTCCGCGGTGCGTGCCGGCGGCGAACGCCCGGTCGAGGAACGCGACATACCCATCGGCATCGTCGGCGCCGTCGCGCTGGCCACGCTGGTGCCGATCGGCGTGCTGTTCTGGGTGCTGATCGCCGGCGGCGCGCTGGCCCCGGCCGCCGTGCCGTTGATCGCGGGCTCGCTCGTGTTCGTGGTGGTGGCCGGGCTGATCATCGCCGCCGTTTCGGGCTATATGGCCGGGCTGATCGGCTCGTCGAACAGCCCGATTTCGGGCATCGGCATTCTCTCGATCGTGGCGGCCTCGTTGTTGCTGGTGGGTCTGTTCGGGCGTGATCACGCGCCGGCGACCACGCAGGCGCTGGTGGCCTACGGGCTGATCGTGACCGGCGTGGTGTTCGGCGTGGCCACCATTTCCAACGACAATATGCAGGATCTCAAGACCGGCCAACTGGTCGGGGCGACGCCGTGGAAACAGCAGGTGGCGCTGGTGTTCGGCGTGGCCTTCGGTTCGCTCGTGATCCCGCCGGTGATGGAGCTGCTCAATACGGCCTTCGGGTTCGCCGGGGCGGCGAATGCGACGGCCAATGCCCTGCCGGCGCCCCAGGCCGCGCTGATTTCATCGCTGGCCAAGGGCGTGCTGGGCGGCAATCTCAACTGGGGCATGATCGGGCTGGGCGCCGGCATCGGTGTGCTCGCGGTGGCGGTCGACGAGGTGCTCGAACGCACCGGCCGTATGCGCTTGCCCCCGCTGGCGATCGGCATCGGCGTGTATCTGCCGATGAGTGTGACGCTGCCGGTGGTAGTCGGCGCGGTGATCGGGCGGTTCTACGATCGCTGGGCCGCGCGTCGGCAGAACGCGGAATTCGCCAAGCGGCTGGGCGTGCTGACCGCGACCGGGATGATTGTCGGCGAGAGCCTGTTCGGTGTGGTGTTCGCCGGCATCGTGGCGGGCAGCGGCACCGATTCTCCGCTGGCCGTGGTTGGGCCCGGGTTTGCGCCGACCGCGCTGGTGCTCGGCACTGTCGTGTTCTTTATCGTCACCGCTGCGCTGTATCGGGCCACCATGCGGCGTGTGCGCGACTGATCGGGTCTCTGCCGGGACGGCACCGGCGTTCGGCGCCGGTTATTAGGCTAAAGTATGATGCGCTTGAGTAACCGCGTCATGGAAAGTGGCTCGGGCCTGGTTCTGTCGGTGCTTGATCGTGCCGGCCCGGAGGAACGACAGCGATATGTCCGATACACCGCGCATTGTTGTCGTCGGCGGCGGCGCCGGCGGCCTGGAACTGGTCACGCGGCTGGGGCGCAAGCTCGGCCGTCGCGGCAAGGCCGACGTGACCCTGGTCGATGCCAATCCGACGCATATCTGGAAACCGTTGTTGCATGAGGTCGCGACCGGCGCGCTGGACCAGAGCCTGGACGAAGTGTCCTATCCGGCGCATGCGCGCACCCACGGCTACCGTTACCAGCTGGGCGCGATGACTGGCATCGATCGCGCCGAACGCCGGGTTCGCCTGGCGCCGATTCACGATGAGGACGGCACGCAGATCCTGGCCGAGCGCGAACTGGCCTACGATTATCTCGTACTGGCCATCGGTAGTGTGTCGAACGATTTCGGCACGCCGGGGGTGGCCGATCATTGTTATTTCCTCGACAGTACGCGCCAGGCCGAAACCTTCCGGCGCGCGTTGCTCAATACATTCCTGCGCCATAGCGACGGCGGGCCCGGGCATGCGTCCCAGCTTTCGATCGCGATCGTGGGGGGCGGCGCCACGGGCGTGGAATTGTCGGCCGAGCTGTTGTCTGCCACCGACATGCTCTCGTCCTACGGCTATTCGAAGATCGATCGCGAGCAACTCGATGTGCACCTGATCGAGGCGGCGCCGCGGATCCTGCCGGCGTTGCCGGAGCGGATCAGCCGCTCGGTGGCCGGCCAGCTGGACAATCTGGGGGTGACGATTCACACCGAGACCATGATCACCCAGGCCGATGACAGCGGCTTCCTGACCAAGGCCGGCGAGCGTATCGATGCCGATCTGACCGTCTGGGCCGCCGGGGTGCGCGGCGCCTCGGTTCTCTCGGAGCTGGGGCTGACCACGCGACCCAATAATCAGATCCGGGTGCGCGATACGCTGGTGAGTATCGACGATGAACGCATCTTTGCCATCGGCGACTGCGCCGCCTGCCCGATGGGCGAGGACAAATGGGTGCCGCCGCGCGCCCAGTCGGCGCATCAGATGGCAAGCACCGTCTACCACAATCTGCTGGCCACGATCGAGGGCAAGTCGCCGAAACCGTTCAAATACCGTGATTTCGGCTCGTTGATCTCGTTGGCGCATTTCGATGCCGTGGGCAGCCTGATGCGCGGACGTGCCGCCGGGCGCAGCCTGTTCATCGAAGGCAAGCTGGCCAAGATGTTCTATGTGTCGCTGTACCGGATGCACCAGCGGGCCATCCACGGCATCTTCAAGACCACGCTCAAGGCGGTCGTGGATGGCCTCAACAGTGTGCTTCGACCTCGTCTGAAGCTGCATTAGCGAGACCCGGTGTGGGTTTATCCGGGCCGATTCGGGCCCGGCTTGTCGCGGCCCGGCGAGTTGCCGAGCGCGTAGGCCGCGATCAAGCGCCGGGCGGCTTCGCGGCCCGACAGCCAGGCGCCTTCGATGCGGCCGCCGGCGAGCCAGTCGCCGGCGATCGCCAGCCCGGCCGCGGTATCGGTCCAGCACAGGTCGTCGGCATCCGGGGCGCCCGGGCCCGGCCGGGCGTAACGCCAGCGATGGGTGCGCACGATTTCCATGTCGCTGGCGCGCTGCGCGGTCGCGGCCGCGAATTCCGAGATCAGCGCGTCTGCCAGTTCCGCGGTGGGTGTTTCGATGTGGGATTCGCTGAATTGTGCATCCGCGTGCAGCGTCCAGAGATGGCGCTCGCCGCTGCGCCCGGCCTTGTGTGTATTGTCGGCCACCCAGGACAGCAGACCCGATTTGAAGAAGATCGCCTGGCGTTCGGGCAGGGCCGGCGCACGTACCACCACGGAATGACAGGCCGCGAGGGCGGCCTCCGGGTGCGCCAGCGCATCGATACCCACGGCGCGCGGCCCGAGCAGCGCAGCGGTTTGTACCGCTGGCGGGGTGCAGACGACGACGTCGGCCCACTCGGCGCTGCCGTCGGCGTAGTCGATGCGCCAGCGCCCGCGCTCGGCGATAATCCGCTGAACCTGGCGCTCGGTTGCGACCTCGAGGCGGGCGGCCTGCAGTCGCTGGCGAACCCAGGCATTGAGTCCGCGCGGTCCGATCAGGCGTTCGCGATCATCGGGCGAGGGCGTCAGCAGCCAGGTGCCGGCCACCCGCTCGGCGCTGGCGATGGCCGGCGACCAGTGCGCGAGACGCCCGGCCTGGAGGTCGGCATCGACCAGCGCGCGAAATCCCTCATCGCGAACGGTGAAATACTGCGCGCCGTAGTCGAACCAGTCGGCGTCCAGCTCCGCGGCAATCCGCCGTGTGGCGCAGCGGCCGCCCGGCCGTGCCGCCTTGTCGACCAGCTTCGGCGCATAGCCGGCAGCGGTCAGGTGCTCGGCGGCGGCCATGCCGGCCACGCCGGCGCCAACGATCAGAATCTGGGTCATGGGCAATACTCGGAAATAACATCCCCCCCGGCGAACCGGTTGTCGGTATGATGAAGCAAATTTTGAGGTCGTTCAGGTAGGCCCGTGTTTTCAGTCTCATGCCGGCGATTCATGGCCGGTCTGCTGCTTTTGTCCGCCCTGGCCGGGTGCGCCACACAGGGCGGCCCCCCGCCCGCGACGGCTAAAGCGGAGGCATCATCGAGCACGCATCGTGCCGCCGCCCAGGGTTCCCATGTCAAACCCTATCCGTTCAAGAACCCGCTGACGGCCACGGTGCTCGGTACGCCGGACCGGCTGAAAGCCGAGCTGCCGAAGAAAGCGAATTTGTCGATTCGCAGGCTCAAGCCGCTGGTCGATCGTAAAACGCCGCCCACGCTGCGCTATGCCCGCCCGCTGAAGTATATGCTGGCCGCCCAGAATCACCCGGCGCCGCTGGCGTTCGTGATTGCCGGGACCGGCGATTCGGCGCTGTCGAGCAAATGCGTGCTGCTCTCGCGCGCCCTCTATCAGGTGGGTTACAGCGTGGCCTGCCTGCCGTCGCCCACCAGCGTGACATTCATGCTGGGCGCCGCCAAATACCCGGTGCCGGGGCGCATGAAGACCGACGTGGCCGATCTGTATCGGATGATGCAGGCCGTGCGCGACGATGTGTCCGGGGATATCGATATTACCGGATATTCGTTGACAGGCTGGAGTCTGGGCGCGACCGAGGCGGCGTTCGTCGCCCATCTGGATCAGAAGCGCCAGGTTTTTCATTTCCAGCACGTATTGCTGCTCAACCCCGCGGTCAGCCTGTGGGCCTCGGTCGGTCGGATGGACAACCTGTTGCAACGGAATCTGCCCGGTGGCTTCGATGCGCTGCCCCGGTTCCTGGCGCAGGTCCTGGGCAACATCCAGCAGAGCGAAGGCCACGGTAAACCCTTGCGCTTCAATGAAGATGCGCTTTATCAGGCCTACGAGAAAGGGGCCTTCGACAAGAAGGATATCGGCGCCATCGTGGGCCTGGCATTCCGGCTGTCGCTGGCCAACATGGCGTTCGCCGCCGATGTGCTGACGCATTCCGACGTGATCGTGCCGAAGAACGTCAACCTCGGGCCCTATGCTTCGCTCGGGGTCTATTTCCGTCGTTCCTTCCGGATGTCGTTTTCCAATTACATCAACCAGCTGTTGGTGCCGTACTGGAATCGCGACGGCCGGCATGTGAGCAAGGCGCAGTTGATAGCCGAGGGCGATATGCATCGCATCGCGCCGTTTCTGGCCAACGATGACCACATTGAAGTGTTCACGAACGCGGACGATCCGATCCTGAATGCCGACGAGGTCCAGTTCCTGCGCCATACCTTCAAGGGCCGTGCGCGGATCAGGCCACATGGGGGCCACCTCGGTAACCTGAGCTACAAGAAGACGATTCACGCGCTGCAGGATTACTTTACCCAATGAATGCCTTGCAACACGCCCGATTCCGCCGGCCGTTGCCCCTGGTGATGGCCCTCTGCCTGTTTCTGGGGGCCTGTGCCTCGACACCGCCGCCCAAAACCATCGACAATTCGACGCCCGCCAGCACGCCGGTGAGCCAGACCACGGCCAACCCGCTGGCGATCTCGGACCCGGTGCAGGGATTCAATCGTCGTGTCTATCGCTTCAACGCGCTGACCGATGAGTACGTCCTTCTGCCGGTGGTGCACGTCTACGATCGCTACACGCCCGGGTTCATGCGTACCGGCGTGGCCAATTTCTTTTCCAATATCGGCGAGATCACGACCTTCACCAACAGCGTACTGCAGCTCAAGCCGAAGAGTTCGGCCGTGACCGCATCGCGTTTCGTGATCAATTCCACGATCGGTATCGGCGGGCTGTTCGATCCGGCCACGCATTTTGGACTCAAACAGCGCGACGAGGATTTCGGCCAGACCCTCGGCCATTACGGCGTGGGTACCGGGCCCTATCTCGTGCTGCCGTTCTTCGGCCCCTCCGATGTGCGCGACGCGACCGGGCTGGCCGCTGACCAGGGCTTGTTGTACGTGCTCGATCCGACGCAGACCAGCGGCAACGTGCCGGCCAGTGTGGCCTACAACCTGATGTACGTGATCAACAAGCGCGACCAGACCAACTTCCGCTACTACCAGACTGGCTCACCCTTCGAGTACACGCTGGTACGGCTGGTTTACATGAACTATCGGGCGTTGCAGGTCGCGCACTAGATCCGTGGGAAGTAGCCCCGGAATGGGAACAGTCGGCTTTGGGCCGACTACGACCCAAAGCGAACTCATGAATCGGATCACCCCGGTCTCCTCATGGCGTCCTGGTGGGCGACCATCCAGCCCGGATAGTGGGGCGGCAGCCGGCTGATCTCTTCAAGACAAGCGAGCTCGTCTGCGGTCAGGCGAATATCGACAGCGCTAATGTTGTCCTCTAGCTGTTCTAAGCGTTTCGCACCGACAAGGACGCTTGTGACATGACGCTGTGAAAGCAGCCAGGCGAGCGCGATGCGGGCGACGGAAACTCCGCGCTGGTCGGCCATGGGCCGCATCTGCTCGACGCATGCCCAGGCTCTGTCTTGATCCACGGGCGGAAAGTCGAAGTGGCTGCGACGCGCGTTGTCTCCGGTCGATTCGCCGCGCCCGAACTTGCCGGAAAGCAAGCCGCCGGCCAAGGGCGACCAGACGAGAAGTCCCATCTGCTCCTCGGTGATCAGCGGCACCAACTCGCGCTCGATGTCACGTCCGGCGATGGAATAATAGGCTTGCAAGCTTTCAAAGCGGGCGGCGTGTTGCGCCGCGCTCAGCCCGAGCGCCTTGCCGATCCGGCCGGCATGCCAGTTCGATACGCCGACATATCGAATCAGCCCTTGGCGTGTCAGATCGTCGAGTGCGCGCATCGTCTCCTCGATCGGCGTGATCGGATCACTCGCGTGAATCTGGTACAGGTCGATGTGGTCCACCTGCAGCCGCTCCAGGCTGCGCTGCACCGAATCCATGATATGCCCGCGCGATGCACCTTGATCATTGGGCTGGCTCCCCATGACCCCGCCGGTTTTTGTCGCGAGCACGATCTTGCTGCGCGGCACGTCGAGATCTTTCAATGCCCGGCCCACGAGACGCTCGGACTCGCCGAAGGAGTAGATATCGGCGGTGTCGATGAAGTTGATGCCGGCATCGAGCGCGCAGGCAATCAGGCCATTGGCTTCTTCTCGACCCAGCGTGCCAATCGATGCCCAATGCCCAGCGTCAGAGTTGCCGCCCAGCGTCATGGTTCCCAGGCAAAGTTCGGAGACGTATAAACCCGTGCGACCCAATTGGTTGTATTTCACAAAAAACCTCGAATACGCATGGTGTAAGTGAGGCGGGCGCTTGATCTCTGCGTCCGCCGAAACGATGCGAGACAGAACGGTGCTAGCGGCGGAACTGTCCTGCAATCGATGCCACGCGATCGCCATAGCGGCGGGCCGTGTCAAGATCGCCGGGCGACATCTCGTCGGGGGCTGCATCAGCCGGCGACTGCGCCATGGCGCCGATGTAAGAGCCCATGCGATTGGGGTCGTCGCGCTTGGAATCCTTAGCGTTGGCCGGTTTAATATCCATACTCACCCAGATTCCGCCGTGCTGCCCGGCCAGCAGAAAGAAGTATTCGAGCGTATTGAGCTTGTCGCCGTTGATGCTGGCGCTGTTGGTAAAACCACCGAAGATCTTGTTTTGCCATCGACCTTCGAACCAGGCTTTCGAGGATGCGTCTGCGAATTTCTTGAACTGCCAGCTTGGACCGCCCATGTAGGTCGGTGAGCCAAAAAGAATAGCCTTGGCATGGTCGAGCGTTTCCCAGTCGGCGTCAGCGATCTGGCCTTCATCGTCGATCGCCGCAAGTAAGGCCCCGGCCCCTTGGGCGACCGATTGGGCCATCCGTTTTGTATGGCCGTATCCCGAGTGGTAAACGACGACGATGTCTGTCGGTGAGGTTTGTTGCGTCATGGTGATTCCGGTGATCGCGGTAGGGCGCTATCCAGCGCGTGCCCAATCAACCTAAGCCACACGAATGCGGGTATAAATACTCACAAACAGAACGCACTGTTCTCTATTTGGTGAACAATGAAAGACCTCGACGCGCTCTCAGTATTTGTCCGCGTGGCCGAAATGCGCAGCTTCACTCAAGCCGCCCAACATCTCGGCATACAGAAAGGCCGTGCGTCGACGTTGGTTCGACGGCTCGAGCGGGAAATAGGGGTAGCTCTGCTGCATCGCACGACCCGGCGAGTGCAGCTCACTGCGGATGGCCACGCCTTTTACAGTCGCGCACGCGATCTTCTGGCTGATGCCGACGACCTGAATTCGATGTTCACGGCCGAGGGTACGCCGCTGCGCGGCCGGCTGCGTGTGGACATGCCGACCGAGCTGGCACAAAGCGTTGTCATACCTGCGTTACCCGAGCTGACGCAAGCGCATCCGGAACTTGAGCTGGAACTGTCGAGCACCGACCGTCAAGTTGATCTCGTGGCGGAAGGCTTTGACTGCGTCATTCGTTTGGGGCCGATCGTCGACGACATGCTCGTCGCCCGCCCTCTTGGCAGCCTGCGAATGATCAATGCGGCCAGTCCCGATTACCTGGCGCGTTTCGGAACGCCGCACACGTTGGACGACTTGCATGGGCAATCCCATCGCATGATCCATTACACGCCTACGCTCGGCGGCCGCCGTTTCGGCTGGGAATATCCAAACAACGGTGAGTACGCCGCTTTTGCCATGCCCGGCACGGTGCACGTTAATAACGTGCAGGCCTACCACGCAGCGGGTTTGGCCGGGCTGGGTTTGATTCAAGCTGGCTATTCAGCGCTTGCGCCGCAGATCGCACGCGGTGCCATCATTGAAATTCTTCCCGATCTGAGACCACAGCCTCTTGCGGCATCGCTCGTCGTGGCGCACCGAAGGCACCTGTCGCCGCGCGTCCGGGCTTTTACGGAATGGGTCGAACGCATCCTCGCTCCGTATCTTGATTGCTAGTCCAACGATCGACACCGACGATATCACTCTCGTCAGATTGGTATTTCACGAAATGGTCAAGGCTATGCCATGGCAAAATCGAATGATTGCTGCCTGAGGACGACCCGCCGGCGTGAAGGCATGAGAGAGAAACACGTTCAGGCTTTCGGGTTATTTACAATTAAGTTGAGCAATTATGTAGGCCGGATTAGGTGCTTGCACCGTAATCCGACAGCCGGGCCCCGGCATTTGCGGATTGCACGTCGGATCAGGTGTGCCGCGCTGATGCGATCTGCCGCCAAAGCATTGTTTTAAAGCCGGTATGCGGAGGACGATCTGCATGCACCGGCTTTCGTTCGGGCAAGCCAACGCAAGCGACTCGCGCTACGGTACGAAACCGAACTTCGCTGCATTGCGTGGCTCGACGCAAACAACGTCGAGACCGTAGCCGTTGTGAAGGTTTGCCATCAGACGGGCCGCTCGAAGTCGACCGCATGCCGGCAGGCGCCGGCGCCCATCCATCCCGTCAGAGCCAGTTCTTGTGCTTGAAGTACAGATACGGCGCGATGCCGGCGGCGACCATGAGCCCGAGCGCCATCGGATAGCCGTAATGCCAGGACAGCTCGGGCATGTGCTGGAAGTTCATGCCGTAGATGCTGGCCACCAGCGTGGGCGGCAGGAACACCACCGCGGCGATCGAAAAGATCTTGATGATCTGGTTCTGCTCGATGTTGATGAAGCTCACGGTGGAGTCCATCAGGAAGTTGATCTTGTCGAACAGGAACGCGATGTGACTCATCAGTGTTTCCACGTCCGACAGGATTTCGCGGGCGGTTTCGCGCTCGGGCGCACGGGCCGGCAGATGGCGCAGTATGAACGAGATGGAGCGCTGGGTGTCCATCAGACACAGCCGGATCTTGCCCGAAGAGTCCTCCAGCTTGGCCAGGGCATCGATGGCGGCCTCGTAGTCGGCATCCTCGTCCTCAAGCACGGTATGGCTGACTTTTTCCAGATCGAGGTGGATGTCCTCGACGGTGTCGGCCAGGTTCTCCACCTTTTGATCGAAGATGGTGACCAGCAGCGATTCGGGCGAATCGACCTCGAGCTGGCCGGCGCGGGCGCGCAGGCGCAGTAGCCGAAAATCGGCCAGGTCGTCATCACGCAGGGTGATCAGGCGCTCGGGCTGCAGAATGAACGCCACGGTTTCGGTGTCGTGCCGGCCCTCGCTCTGCGCGAGGAACAGCGAATGTACGTGGATGCCGTCGGGGTCGACGAAGTAACGCGCGGAGGCTTCGATTTCCTCGACGTCCTCGTCCTCGGGCAACTCATCGGTGAGGAATCGAGTCAGTTCGGCGCGTTCGGCTTCGTCGGCCTCCAGCGCGTCAATCCAGTGGGCATGGGCGAGCCGTTCGGCGACCGGGGTGTCCTGCGAACGGTCCTCGACGATACGGCCGTGGTCGATGGCAAAGCTGCGCAGCATGGCCAGTCTCCGGTCTGTGGGGCGAGCGAGCGCGGCCAATGATAGGGCAGCATCCGGCGGATGTCGCCCCGGCCCGACGCGCTATCGACGGATCACACCGGGAGCTCGGCGATCACGTCGGCCAGGTCCGCGCCGATCTCGAACAGCCAGCGCCCGGGTGTGGCGATGGCGGCCTCGATGCTGCCGGCGCGTTCGACCAGTGTGTAGGTGCCGGTAAAATGGGTTTCCAGTTCGCGGCGTGCATCGTCGGCGATGTCGCCGCAGACCAATAGCGTCGGCGTGGGTCGGGCGGCGCGGGCCACGGCGAGCGGCAGTTTGCCGGACAGGGTCTGGCGGTCGGAACGGCCCTCGCCGGTGATCACGCAGCGGGCCTGGCGCATGTGCCCGGCCAGCCCGGTCATCTTCAGTACGGCTTCGGCGCCGGATTCGAGCCGGCCGCCGATCCGTGCGAGCGCGAAGCCGAGGCCGCCGGCGGCGCCGCTGCCCGGCCATGCCGCCGGGTCGCGTGCGCCGGTGGTCTCGGCCAGGTGTTCGAAGGCGGCCTCGACCTCGACGATGTCGCCGTCGGTCAATCCTTTTTGCGGGCCGTAGACGCGGCTGGCGCCGTTTTCGCCCAGCAGCGGGTTGTCGACATCGCAGAGCACACGGATACGGACATCGGCCAGGCGCGCGTCCAGCCCGGACAGGTCCAGCCGCGCGAGCGCCAGCAGGCCGTGCATGCTCGGCGCGATGACCTCGCCCGCGGCGTTGTACGGGGTGGCTCCGAGCGCGGCCAGCATGCCGAGCCCGGCGTCGTTGCAGGCACTGCCGCCCAGTCCGATGGCGATATCCGTGGCGCCGGAATCCAGCGCATCCGCGATCAGCATGCCGAGCGCGTAACTGCTGCGTTCGGCCAGTGGCGGGGCGTCGTCCACGGCCTCGATCAACGGCAGGCCCAGCACGGTGGCCGATTCCAGCACCACCGGGCCGTCGGCCATGACGTACCAGGGCGCATCCAGCGACCGGCCATGAATGCCGACCAGCGTTGTCGTCTGCCAGTGACCGTCGCAGGTTGCGGCCACGGCATCGAGCAGGCCTTCGCCGCCGTCGGCCATGGGCGCGATCAGCGTGCGCGGCGGATTGTCCTGGGCGGTCAGGCCCTCGGCAATCGCGCGGGCGACGTCGATCGCCGCGAGGCTGCCCTTGAAACTGTCCGGAGCGATCACGACGGTATTTTCGGCCATACCTCGTCTCCTTTGCCGGCCGTGGGCCGCCGGCCGGTTGGGTGTAGGGTGGTCCGCACCGCCATAGTACGATATCGGCCGATTGGCCGGTTCTACCTCGATGCCTATGTATTACTTCGCTTACGGGTCCAACATGTGTACCGCGCGCCTGGCCCGGCGCGTGCCCAGCGTTCGACCGGTCGGGCCGGGCTGGCTCGACGGGCACCGATTGTGCTGGCATCTCGCCGGTGATGACGGATCGGGCAAGTGCAACGTGGTCGCGACGGGCGACCCGGACGATCGGGTGCATGGGGTGCTGTTTGAGCTGGACGCGACGCGCCTGGATGCGCTGCATGCGGCCGAGGGCCCGGCCTATGATTTTCTGGAGCTGGCGACCGGCCATGCGGGCGGCGAGATCACGGCGGCGATCTATCGCGGGCGCGCGGCGTGGCTGGATGATGCGCTCACCCCGTTTGCCTGGTATTGCGATTTCGTGGTCGCCGGCGCGGCCGAACATGGTCTGCCGGTCGACTGGATCGCCAGCCTGGGCCGCGTGCCGACGCGCCCCGACCCGGATGTCGAGCGCGCGAGCGAGAATCGGGCGATTCTCGAGGAAACGCCCGACAACGTGGTGACTACAGCCCGCTGACCCGCGGGTTCGTCTGCCGGCGGCGGGCGATCCGCTCGGCCAGCCGTTGCGCGACGTGCGCCGGCGTCAGTTCGTCGTCGGCGACGGTCTCGCAATCCTGGCCGAGCGGGGCATAGTCGCTGGGCAGGGTGGCCCGGAACAGCCCGATGACCGGCGTGCCGGAGGCTGCCGCCAGGTGCATCGGCCCGCTGTCAGCGGCGACGAACTGATCCAGGCGCGACATCAGTGCGGCCAGCTCCGTCAGCGGCTTGATCGCGACATGCGCGATCTCGGGGATCACCGGCTCGGCGTCCGCGCCGGGCAGTATCTCCAGCAGTATGGCTTCCGGGACGGCGCGGCGAACCTCCAGAATCCAAGCCTGCCACCAATGACGCGGCAGCATCTTGCGCCCGGTCGCCCGACTGAAGAAGCCGATCACCGGCGCGCCGGGGGGGCGCTCGCCGAGGGCGGCCTGCCAACGGTCGTCAGCGGCCTGTTGATCGGCCGCATCCGGAAAGACGGCCAGCGTGTCGAAGGTTGTGACCGGCGGTTGCGAAATGGCATTCGTGAGCAGTTCCACGGCCTGCAATGCCTGGTGGCGACTCTTGCTTTTGCCCGCGGCATGGGTCAATTGCAGCCACTGGTCGCTCCGGGCGAAGCCCATGCGCTGGCGTGCGGGGATGAGCACCATGCCGAGGCGGTTGCTGGTGGAATTACCGGTCGGGTCGATCGTCAGGTCGTAGCGCTGTGCGCGGATGGCACGCAGCGTGCGCACCATCGACAGCAGGTGGTTTTCCTGAATCCAGATTCGGCCGATGCCAGGCAGGCTCTGCAACAGCTTGGCTTGGGCCGGGGTCTGGATGAGTACATCGATGCGGGCCTCGGGCAGGGTCGCGGCCAGGCTGCGCAGCATCGGGGTGAGAAACAGGATGTTGCCGAGGCGCTTGTTCAGGCGCACCACGAGTATGCGCCGGGTGTCGGGCGCCAGCGGGCGCCGCCGGGCCTCGGGTGTGCCCAGCAGGCGGGCCAGCAGGCGATGGAAACGACGCCGGTTGTTGCGCTGCCAACGCTTGCCGGCCGCGCGTAGGCCTTCGAATGGTACGGTGCGCTTGTTGCTCACGGCTCGGTTCGGCGGGTAGAAGTTTCGGGGTTGTTGATGTTGCGTCGGGGCGCCGCGCAGGGCGCGAGCCGCCGCCGGGGCGAAAGGCCCGGTCGTGGCGCGGGCCGGACATGCCCGGGCCGCAGGGCCGCGCGGCGGGTGCTACGCCTCGTCTTGCCGTCCATGGTCAATTTTCAGGCCGCGCCCGGCGCGGACTCATACGAAACATCAACGAGCCCCAGGATGACCAGCGTCGTCTGCCAACGCTGTCAGCGATATGTCAGGCGAAGATTAAACCGGCCCGGGCCCGGCGTCGATCACGATAAACCCCGACCCGGCGCCGGCGCTCAGACCAGTTGCAGCTCGATTCGTGTGCCTTCCTCGGGCCGGCTGGCCAGTCGTATGCGCCAGTGGTATCGATCGGCCACGCGCTTGACCAGATAAAGCCCGAGTCCGAGCCCGGCGCCCGGGCCGGAGCGATAACCGCGCACGAAGGCATGCTGCAGTGCTTCGGTGGTCATGCCATCGCCATTGTCGGCGACGGTCAGACGCCGGTCGGCCAGGGTTATGCGGATCTCGTCGCCCCCGTGGCGCAGGGCGTTGCGCAGCAGGTTGCCGAAGGCGATAACGACGGCGATGCGGGGCGCCCCGATCTCGCAGTGATCGAGCGTGCTGATCTCGATCGTCTTGCGACCCATCAGCGGACGGTAGGCATCCACCACTTCGGTGATCACCTGATCCGCCCGGCAATACGGGGTGGCCCCGTCGGCCTGCTCGTCGCGGGCGAGAAACAACAGCGACTCGATGAGCTCGGCCATCTGATGCGAAGCGCGATCAATACGGGTCAGCGGGCCGCTGTCGGCGAGTTGGGGGTTCTGTTGCAGCACCTCCACCGCTCCCTGGATCACTGCCAGCGGGGTACGCAGTTCATGACTGGCATCGGCGGTGAAGTTGCGTTCGCGCTCGACGAATTCCTCCAGCCGGCTCATGAAGCGATCGAAGGCATGGGCAATCACGCCGACTTCGTAGTGTTCGAATTGCGCTGCGAGCCGGGTCGAGCCGGCGCCCGGCTGCAGGTTGGCCACGTGTTCGGCCAGGGCGTTGATCGGCTTGAGGCTGATGCGGGCGATCCACGCGCCGAGCGGCACCGCCAGTGCCAGCACCAGCAGTGCGGCGATGATGGCGATGAGCTTGAACAGCGATTCTCGATTTTCGATCGCGGTGATGTCGTACGCCAGATACGCCTGCTTGTTGCCGATGGCCTGGGTGCGTACCCGATAGGTGTGATGGTCGAAGGTCAGCGTCACGCCCTTGACGTCGGGCCCGAGACCACGCAGCGCGTCGGGCAGCTCATCGTGCTGGTTCGGGCCCACGACATAGCCGGTCAGGTTGGCCGAATGCGGGATCGCGGCCGCGCCTTCGGTGGGGTAATCGGCGACCAGTTCCTTCATTTCGTGGGCGACGAGAACGTTGAGTAGATCGGCCTTGAGCCGGCCATTGATGGTGAACAAGGCCAGCAGGACAGTACTGACCACCACGGCCACGAACAGGGCCAGCGCGAATGCGACACGAAACTGAAGGCTGTCCCAGGGATTGCGCAGCAGCCGGCCGATCGCTGTCTTCATCGGCCTTGGTCCCGGCCACCCATACGAAATCGCCGTCGCAACACGCGTCAGGCCGCGTCCGGAGCGACCAGGCGGTATCCCATGGTCGGCACTGTTTGCAGCATGGGCTTGGAAAACGGCTTGTCGATGGCCGCGCGCAGGGCGTGGATGTGGGTGCGCAATGCCTCCGAATCCGGCGGATGATCGCCCCAGATGGCGGCTTCGAGTTCGGCCCGCCGCACCAGGCGGGGCGAGGCCCGCAGGAGCACTTCCAGCAGCCGCAGGGCGGTGGGCGTGAGCGTGAGTGTCCGGCCCTCGCGTTCGGCCTGCCAGGTGTCCAGGTTGAGGCTGAGTTCGCCGGCCTTGAGCTGGTGGTTGCTGCGCCGCGGGCCGCGATTGCCGAGTGCGGCCAGTCTGGCCTCGAGCTCGAGCAGCGAAAAGGGTTTGATCAGGTAATCGTCGGCGCCCGAGGCAAACCCGGCGAGCTTGTCATCGATTGTGTCGCGGGCGGTGAGCATCAGAATCGGCGTCTGTTTGTCCGCCTCGCCGCGCAGGCGTTCGCACAGGGCGATACCGTCGATTCCGGGCAGCATCAGATCGAGCACGATCGCGTCGAAATTATCCACCACCGCGAGATGCAGTCCGGTGACGCCGTCGGTCGCACTGTCGACCACATGCCCCCGGGCGGACAGGAATTCGATGATGTTGGCCGCGAGGTCTTCGTTGTCCTCGATGACGAGTATGCGCATGGGCTGTTTCCGACGTTGTTGCGCCGATTCTAGGGTCTGTTGCCGTTTCGTGCGAGCGCCGCGTTGGAGACCGCTGTCGGCGCGCCGACCAATGGACGAGCGCGCGGGCGGCTGGCCGGCACCGGGGCGGCGAACAGATCGGGCCGGATGCAGGCAAGCGGCCGGACAGCCGGCAATTATTGGTCCGGCATCAAAACAGCCGACTTCATCCGCTGTTTTCAACGCCTTCAAAAATAAAAGCCGGCGCCTGTCCGTCTTTTATTTTCAAAGGCTTCGCGGCCAATGGCCGCGGCGAGCATGCGATCGCATACTCGCGCTATTAACCCGAAAAATCATCTATATTTTGTGCCGGGTTAATAAGGCAAACTGGGACGTATCGTCCCGGCCTCTGTTGTCATGTCCGAACCGCGCCCCCGGCCCGTCGTGTTCACCGATCTCGATGCCACGCTGCTCGACCACGACAGCTACGACTGGTCGCCCGCGGCCGGCGCGTTGGCCGCCCTTGCCGCACGCGATGTACCGGTGTGCCTCTGCACCAGCAAGACCGCGGCCGAGATTCGCGTTTTGCGCCGCGCGCTCGGCAACAGCGCGCCATTCGCCGCCGAGAATGGCGGTGTGGTCGCGGTGCCGCGGGGTTATTTTGCGCCCGAGGGCGCCTCCGATCCGGACGATCTGGTGATCACGACGCTCGGGGCCGATCGTGACAAGCTGCGCGAACTGGCCGTGGCCCTGCGCCAATCGGAAGGCTACCGCTACACCGGATTCGGCGATATGAGCGTCGGGCAGGTGGCTGCCGCCACCGGCCTGGATCGTGAAGCCGCCGCCGCCGCGAAGGCGCGCGATGCCTCCGAGCCGCTGCTGTGGCAAGACAGCGAGGCCGCGGAACGGGATTTCGCGGCCCGGGCCGAAGCCGCCGGCTTCACCACCCGACGCGGCGGGCGGTTCGTGCATCTGCTCGGCCGTGCCGACAAGGGCGATGCGCTGAACTGGCTGCGGCGGCGCTTTGCCGCGGCGCGCGGCCCGATTCTTGCAATTGCCCTGGGAGACTCCGCCAACGACGCCGACATGCTCGCCGCCGCCGACATCGGTTACTGGGTGGCACGGCCGGACGGCAGCTACCAGGCGCCGGCCACCGGGCGGATTCGCCACGCGCCGGGGATCGGGCCGGCCGGTTGGGCCGCGGCCATCCAGGCGCTGATCGACAACAAGGAAATCTAGCCCGCAACGCCGGTCTTCTCGAGCGGCGATTCGGGCGGGGAGACACCGCATGGCCGATTTTCATCAGAACGGCATCATCACCACCCTGCATCGTCTGCACGAGCGGCCCATCGCCGATCTCGAGGCCGAACTGGGCAAGTATTCGCGCCGGCGGCCGATGTCGCTGATCCTGCCCTGTCTTTATTCCGAACTGGAGGGCGACGCGCTGCCGGCGATCGTGGACCAACTCTCCGGCGTGGATTATCTGTCGGAGATCATCATCGGTCTGGACGGCGCGGATGCCGGACAATATGCCCACGCCCACGAGTTCTTCAGCGGGCTCGGCCCGCGCCATCGGCTGCTCTGGAACGACGGCCCGCGGCTGCAGTCGCTCTACGATCAGCTCGACAGCGAAGGCCTGGCCCCGGCGCGCCCGGGCAAGGGCGCCAATGTCTGGAACTGCATGGGTTATTTCCTGGCCTCCGGCCGCGGCCGCGTGCTGGCCATGCACGACTGCGACATCCGCACCTATAACCGCGACATGCTGGCGCGGCTGTTCTACCCGATGGTGCACCCGAACTTCACCTACAAGTTCGCCAAGGGCTATTACGCGCGCGTGGCCGAAGGCAGCATCAACGGTCGCGTGGTACGTTTGTTCATGACGCCGATCCTGCGCGCGCTGACGACCGTGGTCGGCCATATGGAATATCTCGATTACATGGACAGCTTCCGCTATCCGTTGTCCGGTGAGTGCGCGATGAGCGCTTCGGTGGCGGAATCCATCCGCATCCCGAGCGACTGGGGCCTGGAAGTCGGCATTCTGGCGGAAGTGCATCGCACTTACGGGCCGAACGCGGTCTGCCAGGTCGATATCGCCGACCACTACGATCACAAACACCAGGACGTCTCGAACCACGAAGCCAACGGCGGACTGGCCAAGATGAGTGCCGACATCGCCAAGGCGCTGTACCGCAAGCTCGCCACCTACGGCGTGACCATGAACCCGGAAACCATCCGTACGATCAAGGCGGTGTATCTGCGCAACGCCCTCGACGCCGTGGAACGCTTCTATTTCGATGCCCAGATCAATGGCCTGACGCTGGATCGGCACAAGGAGGAGAAGACGGTCGAAGTGTTCGTCGAATCCATCATCCATGCCGGCGATGAATACCTGGCCAACCCCATGGAAGTGCCGTTCATGCCGACCTGGAACCGGGTGCGCGCGGCATTCCCGGATTTTCTCGACCACTTCTACGATGCCGTGGAAGCCGATCATGACGAAGCCGTGGGCAAGCGGCGCGGGTAGAACAGGCGCCCGGCCGTAAACGTCAGGGCGCGACGGGTGGCGTATTCTCGCTTGCGGACCGGCTTCGGGCGTGGCTCGCGTCAAGCCTGTGGCGCTTGTCCCCGGCCGGCTGTTTCATCATCCAGGAGTCACCATGCGCCGAATCATGTTCGCCGGTGTTGTTCTCGTCGTTTCGCTCGCAACGGCCACGGCTTCCGCCGCCGCCTCGGATACGGTTTATCCAACGCAATGGCTCAAGGCCAAGCCGGCGCGGATGACCCAGTATGAAAAGCTCGTGGCGCCGATCCAGGCCAAACACGGCTGGGTCGCCTCGACGGGCACGGAAACGCCCGTCTCGCACATCAACCTCGAGGGCCAGCGCTATGCCGTGCTCACCGTTTGCAAGCCGCACGACTGTTCCGGCCAGAGCCTGGTGAGCCTGATGACACCGTCATCGAATACGGCCGTGGGCGCGCTGGTGGTCAACCAGGGCCAGCAGGCGATGGGCCCGAAATCCTCGAAGATCACCTGGCTCGGCCAGCCGGATCGGCCACAGCGCCGTTTCATCGCGGCCTATCTGTTTCGCTGATCGGCCGGCGGCGCGGGGCTTGGCGACAGCGCGCCCCGCGCGGCTTGTGTTGCGGCCCTAATCGCTGATCCAGGCGATTTCGTAGGGCGCCAGCGAAATCGTGCGCTGGGCGCCGCTGATCTGGGTGCCCGCCGTGACGTTCCGGCGCACGCGCGCCTCGGGCAGTATGTGCCCCGGTACCTTGACCGGCTTGTCGGTGACGTTGTGCAGCGCCAGGATCGTCTGGTCGCGCGTGGCGCGCTGCACCGCGAACAGCGAGGGGCCGAGGTCGACGATGGACTGGGCCGCGTCGGGGTGAAAGGCCGGCTGGCGGGCGCGGACCACGAGCAGGCGCTTGAGCCGGGCCAGCACGCGGGCGTGGTGCGAATCGATGCCGAGCTGGTAGTTGAGCTCGCCGAGATCGTAGCGCCGCCGGTTGATTGAGCGGCTGTGGCCGGAGGCTTCCACCCCGGCCAGGTCGTTGTGGGTACCGACCAGACTGTGGAAATACAGCGCCGGGATGCCGGCCAGCGCCATCGCGATCGCCTGGCTGACGACGAACTGGTCGATATGGTTCAGGCTGTCGCGTTCCCCAGGCGCGCCCAGCAGGTCGTAATAGGTGATGTTGAGTTCGTAGGGACGCGTGCTGCCGTCGGACATGGCCCGGGTCGACACGAAGCCGCCACGCTCGCGGGTGGTCGCGACCAGTGCGTCGCGCTGGTCGTCGGAAAGAATCGATTCGACCGAGCGCAGGCCGATGCCGTCGTGGCTGGCGGTGAAATTCAGAAAATGACAGCCCGCGGGCAGCGGCGGCAGGCTGGAGGCCCATTCGGTCAGCCGCGTGGCGTCGCCGGTGAGCAGGGTATGGGCGGCCAGCGGCGGAAGTACGAATTGGTAGGCGACGTGGGCCTCGTCGCCATCGGTGAGGTACGAGATGTTTTCGGCGTGCGGCACGTTGGTTTCGGTGATCAACTGCAGGCCCGGGGCATAGTATTCGAGCACCGCCCGCAGGAACTTGATCAAGCGGTGGGTCTGCCACAGGTGGATGCAGGGCGTGCCGATCTCCTTCCAGAGAAAGGCCACCGCATCCAGGCGTAAAAGCCGCGCGCCGTGGGCGACGTACCCGAAGATGATGTCGATGAATTCGTTCATCACTCGCGGGTTGGCGAAGTTCAGGTCGATCTGGTCGTCCGAGAAGGTGGCCCAGAGATGTTTCGTGCCGCGGGCCGTGACCACTTCGGCCAGTAGCGGTGTGGCGCGCGGGCGAACCACCGAGCGCAGGTCCGTGGCCGGGTCGACCTCGATGAAATAGTCGCGCCCGGGATCGGCGTCGGCCAGATAATGCGCGAACCACACGCCCTTGCGCGAGGCATGGTTGAGCACGAGATCGAACATCAGCGGCTTGTCGTCGGCCAGCGCGTGGATGTCTTCCCAGGCGCCGAAATCCGGGTTGACCTCGCGATAGTTCATCACCGAAAACCCTTCGTCCGAGCTGTGCGGAAAGAACGGCAGGAGATGCACGGCGGTGATGGCATCGCCGATGTTCTGGGCGATGAAATCGCGCAGGGTGGCCAGCGGCGCTTGACCCGGGTGCTGGACGATATCGGGGTACGTGATCATCAGGTTGAGCGACTGATCGACCGCCATGTCGGTGCTGCGGGGCAGATTGTGGTGCCGTGCCGACTCGGCCATCGCGTCGATGCAGTCGCGGGCGGCGCCGTCGCCGTAGAGCGGCGCGAGCCACTCGATGAAGGTTTCCTGGGTCGCCTCGTCGGGCGTGGCGCCTCGGGCAGCATCGGTCATGGAGTCAGCCTGTTCTGATGTCGAGCGCCGTGATGGTGCGTATGCACGCGCCGGTGCGCTATAAAAGTGCAACGGCGCAAACGCGCCGGTTCCGGGACAGTCGTATCAAGATACATACCAGACCGGCGCGGTCCCCACCGGAATGCATCGGCGCGCCGGGGCCGACTTCGCGGTTGCCGCCGACTGCGCCTAATATGCGATTTATGAACGGTCGGCGATTCCGGGTTCGAATTCAGTGCGTGGCGCGTGCAGGCGCGACCGATGGCCGGGCGTTGTTTTGCGGCGGCTGATCAGGACGCTGCTCTGGGGCCTGGCGGCGCTCGCGCTGCTGGGCGTGGCGGCGCCGTATGGCGTTGGTTGGCTGCTGGCTGCGCGTTTCGATGCCGTCGTGGCGCATCTCGCGGTGCCAGGCTACCTGCAAGTGGTGCGCCGGACTTTCGATCGCGGTTGGTTCGTCTCGCATGCGACGGTCGTATTGCGCCCGATCGGGCCGCTCTGTCATGCCCAACCCTGCCCGGTGATCGCGCTCGCCAGCCGTATCGATCACGGCCCGCTCGCCTGGGGCGCGGCATCGGTGTCGCGCATGCCGGTGCTGGCGATGGTCAGGACTCACGCCGATCTGACGTCGCTCTGGCCGCATTATGTCTTCTCGCCGGCGCCCGGTCCGCTGACCGTCACCTCACGTATCCGGCTGGACGGCCGCGGGCGGACGTATCTGTCGCTCAAGGGGATGACCTTCAGTGTCGCCCGTCGAAAGCCGGTGGCACAGGTGGAGACCGCGACCGTATCCGGGGCGCTGCAGTTCGGCTGGCTCGCCCGCCGGATCCATGGCGTGAGCCTGGACTGGCCCTCGTTTTCGTTGGTGCGCCAGTCGGCGGGCCATATCGCCTGGCGCCATCTGCATTTCCAGGCGCACCCGGCACCCGGCGGAGAACTCGCCAACAGTCGATTTACCGCCGATTCGATCACGTTGGACAACGGTCACGGACACGCGACTCGGCTGAGCCATTTAAAATTGGCCACTCGCCGTCCCGCACCGGGCACCACCGCGGTCTCGCTCCATATCGGGAAACTCGTGCTGCCCGACAGCACCCAGGGCACGGTCACTCTCCATGCGCGCCAGCACGGCCTGCATCCGCTGGCCTGGGCCGCACTGCCCGACCGCTGGCGCCGGCTGGGCGGCTGGTCGGGCGGGGCGCTAGACGCCCCCGAACTGTATCACGACATCCTGCCCGGGTTGTTGCCGCCGGGCTCGCAAGTGCAGGTCGGCCGGTTCGAACTCGCCACGCGCGACGGCGCAATCCGGGCTGGCGCACATATCCAGGTGCCACAAGACTTCAAGCCTCCCCGCGATGCGGCGGCGGCGTTGTCTCAGCTGCAGGCACAGCTGCGACTTTCGTTGCCACGGCCCATTCTGCGCCGGTTGCTGGGGCGTACGCTCGGGGCCACGGCCGGCGCGCCGCCCGAGGCGGCCATCGATGCCCGCGTGCAGGCACTGGTGGCGCGCGATCTGATTGTGCCGTCCGACGACGGGCAACGTTACCGCATGCGGCTCGTGCTGGGCGACGGCCGGATGCGGATCAACGGCCGCAATCGCCCCCAATGGCGTGCGCTGGTCGGCCAGTTCGTCGCGGCGGCGCAGGGCCTGTAGTCGACCGGGTCGAAGCCGCCGTAGCGGCTCGGCGAACGGGCGATAACATGATGCGGTGCCGGCTGTTGCGGCGCGCGCATGGGCCGGCCCGGCGCCGTGAGCTGAAATTCGGCCGGATTCGTCTCGGGACGTTGTGCGAAGCGTTATAATCCGGCGTTTCAGACACGGCGCCCACACGCGTCGTTTGCTGGCAAGACGGCATGCAGGGCGCGCATGCGCCCGCCGCGATCCATTCGAACAACACGCCCGCGCAGGGTGCGAATTGCCATGATCCAGAGTCAGACCCGGTTCGACGTCATCGTGGTCGGCGGCGGCCACGCCGGCACCGAGGCCGCCACCGCGGCGGCCCGGGCCGGTGCGCGCACGCTGCTGCTGACCGACAACATTGAAACCATCGGCCAGATGTCCTGCAATCCCGCCATCGGCGGTATCGGCAAGGGCCATCTCGTGCGCGAGATCGATGCGCTGGGCGGGGTGATGGCGCGCGCCGCCGATCGCGGCGGCATCCAGTTTCGTACGCTCAACGCCCGCAAGGGCCCCGCCGTACGCGCCACCCGGGCCCAGGCCGATCGCGCGTTGTACAAGGCGGCGGTGCGCGAGATCGTGGAAAACCAGCCGAATCTGCATCTGTTCCAGCAGTCGGTGGCCGATCTGATCGTCGATGACGGGCATGTCGCTGGCGTAATGACGGCGATGGGGCTGGCGTTTCACGCGCCCACCGTGGTGCTGACCGTCGGCACGTTCCTGGGCGGCACGATCCATGTCGGTGAAAAACGCTTCGGCGGCGGACGCGCGGGCGATGCGCCCTCCAACGCCCTGGCCGAGCGCCTGCGCGCGCTGGACCTGCCGGTCGGGCGGCTCAAGACCGGCACGCCGCCGCGCATCGATGCCAAGTCGATCGATTATTCGCGGCTGGCCGAGCAGCCGGGCGATACGCCGGCGCCGGTGTTTTCGTTCATGGGCAGCCGGGAAGAGCATCCGCAGCAGATCCCCTGCCATATCACCTACACCAATGCGCGCACGCACGAAATCATCCGCGAGCGGCTGCATGAATCGGCGATCTATTCCGGCGCGATCGATTCGGCCGGTCCGCGTTACTGTCCGTCGATCGAGGACAAGGTGGTGCGCTTCGCCGACAAGGACAGCCACCAGATCTTCATCGAGCCCGAAGGGCTGACCGCGGCCGAGGTTTATCCCAACGGCATTTCCACCAGCCTGTCGTTCGCCACCCAGCTGGCGCTGGTGCGCACCATCGAGGGTTTCGAGAACGCGCATATCACACGTCCCGGCTATGCCATCGAATACGACTACTTCGACCCGCGGGCGCTGAACTACAGCCTGGAAACGAAAGCCATCGGCGGTTTGTATTTCGCCGGCCAGATCAACGGCACCACCGGCTACGAGGAAGCCGCCGCCCAAGGGCTGCTGGCCGGCATCAACGCCGCGCGGGCGGCCGCGGGCGAGCCTGCCTGGTGGCCGGGCCGGCACGAAGCCTATATCGGTGTGCTGGTCGACGACCTGATCACCCGCGGCACGATCGAGCCGTATCGCATGTTCACCTCACGCGCCGAGCATCGCCTGCTGCTGCGCGAGGACAACGCCGATGCCCGCCTGACGCCGGCCGGGCGCGATCTCGGCCTGGTCGACGACGCGCGCTGGTCGGCATTCACCGCCAAGCGCGATGCCGTGATCGCCGAACAGGCGCGGCTGGCGGCGATTACCATCAAGCCGCATGATCTCGGCGCGGATGGCGGCGAGGCGCTGCTCGGCGGGCCGCTCAGGCAAGCCACGCCCGCGGCGGAGCTGTTGAAGCGCCCCGGCATCGGGCATGCGGATCTGGCCGGGCTGGCCATGATCGGCCCGGCCAACACGGGCGGGCTGTCGGCCGAAGCCGCGACAGCCGTGGGCGAGCAGGTCGAGATCCAGGCCAAGTACGCCGGCTACATCGCCCGCCAGGCCGAGGAAATCGAGCGCGCCGCCGCTCACGAAGCCACCGTTTTGCCGGCGGATATCGATTACACGGCGGTCACCGGCCTGTCCAACGAATTGACGGGCAAGCTCGCCGAGGTTCGCCCGGCGACCATCGGCCAGGCCACGCGTATCCCGGGCATGACGCCGGCGGCGATTTCCCTGCTGCTGGTACACCTCAAGAAATCCGGCGCGAAACTTGCTAAGAGCGCGTAGTCCGCGACCGGGGCAGGTTCAGTGCCTTGCCCGGGTGGCCGGCGCTACGCGTTTCTTTGCTGTAATCTGGCCGGCTGTGGGGCCAGGGATAAAGGGGTTTCATGGGCCGACTTCGCATAATCAGCGTGGTGCTGCTGGGCTGTTTCGGGCTCACGGCCTGCGGCAGCGGCGATAACGCGGGCTTCCCCAACCGCATTCAGCCCGATATCGCGCCCGACGGCACCAAGACGCTGCGCAAGGGCAACGGCGCCGAGCCGCAGACGCTCGACCCGGCCAAGTCTTCGGGCGTGCCGGCCGCGAACATCCTGTATGACCTCGACGAAGGCCTGGTCACCTATTCGCGCCAGGGCGACATCATCCCCGGCGTGGCCAAGTCCTGGGATATCAGTCCCGATCACACCACCTATACCTTTCATCTGCGCCACGATGCACGCTGGTCGAACGGCAAGCATGTGACGGCGCCGCAGTTCGTGTTCAGCCTGCGCCGGGCGGTGGCGCCGAAAACCGCCTCGCCCTATGCGGATATTCATTCGCCGATCGTCAATGCCGCGGCGATCACCAACGGCAAGAAGGATCCCGACACGCTGGGCGTCAAGGCGCTCGACAAGTACACGCTGCAGATCAAGCTCAAGCGCCCCACGCCGTTCTTCCTGAAGACATTGGCGCACCCGAGCAGTTTCCCGGTGTATCCGCCGGCGGTGAAAAAATGGGGCAATGCCTTTACCCAGCCGGCGCATGCGGTCAGCGACGGCGCCTACAAACTGGCGTACTGGCGCGTCAACAACAAGATCGTGCTCGAGCGCAACCCGTACTACCGGGACAACAAGGACACCCACATCGACCGGGTGGTTTATTACCCGATCGGCGATCCGAATTCCGAGCTGTCGCGCTACCAGGCGGGTTCGCTGGATTTCACCAGCACGGCACCGTCATCGAAGCTGGAAACGATCAAACGGCATATCCCGCAGCAGGATCATGCGGTGCCGTATCTCGGTCTGTACTACTTTGTATTCAATCTGACGACCTCGCCGTTCAAGCATCACCCGAAGCTGCGCATGGCGCTGTCGATGGCGCTGGATCGCGGCATCATCACCCAAAAGATACTGCGCGGCGGGCAACTGCCGGCCTACAGCTATGTGCCGACGGTGATGCACGGCTATCAGAGCGTGACCTATCCCTGGGCCAGGCTGTCGCGGGCCAAGCGGCACGCGCTGGCACGCAAGCTCTACCACGAGGCCGGCTACTCCAGGGATCATCCGTTGCACGCGGTATTGCTGTATCCGACCAGCGAGGCCAGCAAGCAGCTGGCGATCGTGGCCACGGCGATGTGGCGCAAGGTGCTGGGCGCGGACATCATCACCCGTAATCAGGAATGGAAGGTGTATCTCAGCACCATTCACAGGCACGATCCCGACGTGAATCTGTTCTTTGCCGGCTGGGTCGGCGATTATCAGGATCCGAACACCTTCTTTTCGATCCTGAATTCGGCCTCGGGCAATAACGAATCGGCCTACGACAACCCGGAATACGACCGGCTGCAGTCCGAGGCCGAACACATACCCGACGGCCCGAAGCGCACCGCCGTGATGCACAAGGCCGAGGCCCTGATCCTCAAGGACAACCCGGTCATTCCGCTGTATTTCCCGGCGGCGCATCACCTGATCAAACCCTATGTAAAGGGTTTCGTGGGCAACCCGCTCGAGGTGTATCTCACGCGGTATCTGGATATCGAGCCCCAGTCCAAAACCGGGGAGAGCGCGCAATGAGCCGCCCGGTGCCCGGCCCGCTATCGATGCTTCTAGGGACGATCTAGATGTTGGCCTATACGATCAAGCGCCTGCTCGGCGCGATCCCGACGTTGTTCATTCTGCTGACCCTGTCGTTCATCCTGGTGCATACCGCGCCCGGCAGCCCGTTTTCCATGGCCCGCCAGATGCCGCCGGAGGTCAAGGCCCATCTGGAAGCCCAGTATCACTTGAACGAGCCGATCTACGAGCAGTACGGGCGCTACCTTCTCAACATCGCGCATTTCGATTTCGGGCCGTCGTATCAGTATCGCGATACCACGGTGAACGACCTGATCGAGCAGGGCTTTCCGGTATCGCTGACCGTCGGCGGTTTCGCCCTGTTGCTGGCCCTGGCGCTGGGGATACCGCTCGGCATGCTGGCGGCGGTGAAACAGAACCGGGCCACCGATTATCTGGCCTCGGCGCTGGCGCTCGGCGGTATTTCGGTGCCCAATTTCGTGATCGCGCCGTTGCTGATTCTGTGGATGGCGGTCGAGAACAACTGGCTGCCGGCCGGCGGCATCGACAGTTGGCAGAGTTATATCCTGCCGGTGGTTACGCTCGCGGCGATGTTCACCGCCTATATCCTGCGCATCATGCGGGCCTCGACGATCGAGGTGCTGCGTTCGAACTACATTCGCACCGCGCGCGCCAAGGGTTTGTCGACCGCCCGCGTATATCTGGTGCATGTGCTGCCGGCGGCGATCCTGCCGGTGGTGTCGTATCTGGGCCCGGCCACGGCGGCGATTCTCACCGGCTCGGTGGTGATCGAGGAGATCTTCGGTCTGCCGGGCATCGGGCGTTTCTTCGTCAACGGCGCGCTCAATCGCGACTACACCCTGGTGCTCGGCATCACGCTGTTCTACGGCGTGATCGTGATCGCGTTCAATCTGCTGGTCGATCTCATCTACGGCTGGCTCGATCCGCGGGTGACGTACTGATGGCGAAATCGAACAAACAAGAGGCGCTCGAGCAAGCCGTCCAGGGCAACAGCCTCGGCCGCGACGCCATGCGCCGGCTGCTGGCCAACAAGGCGGCCATGGCGTCGCTGGTGGTGCTCGGTCTGATTCTCCTGGCCGTGATCGTGGGCCCCTGGCTGACGCCCAACAACTACTACAGCCAGGACTACGACGCGATCTGGCAGGCGCCGACCTGGGCGCACGCCCATATCTTCGGCACCGACAGCGTCGGCCGCGATCTGTTCGTGCGCTGCATGATCGGCGGGCGCATCTCGCTCATGGTCGGCATCGTCACGGCGTTCGTGAGTCTGCTCATCGGCGTGACCTACGGCGCCACGGCGGGCTATCTGGGCGGGCGCATCGACGGTTTCATGATGCGCACGGTGGATATCCTCTATGCGTTGCCGTTCATGTTCCTGGTGATCCTGATGGTGGTGTTCTTCGGCCAGAGCCTGTTGCTGATGTTCATTGCCATCGGTGCGGTGAGCTGGCTGGACATGGCGCGCATCGTTCGCGGCCAGACGCTCACCATCAAGCAGCAGCCCTATGTCGAGGCGGCCCGGATGGCCGGGGCCGGCGGCGGCGCCATCATCGCGCGTCACGTGGTGCCGAACCTGCTGGGGCTGATCATCGTCTACGTCACCCTCACGATCCCGCAGGTGATTCTGTTCGAGTCTTTCCTGAGTTTTCTCGGGCTCGGCGTGCAGGAGCCGATGACCTCCTGGGGGGCGTTGATCAACGATGGGGTCGGCGAAATGGGCCGCGCGCCCTGGCTGCTCGTGATTCCGTCGATCTTCCTGGCGGTGACGCTGTTCTGCTTCAACTTCATCGGCGACGGGCTGCGTGACGCCCTCGATCCGAACGATCGGTAGGGGCGATCATGCTGCTTGACGTCCACAACCTGAAGATCGACTTCAAGACCCACGACGGCACGATCGACGCGGTGCACGATCTGTCGTTCTCGATCGAGCGCGGCGAGGCGGTCGGCATCGTCGGCGAGTCGGGGTCGGGCAAGAGCCAGAGCGTGCTGGCGCTGATGGGTCTGCTGGCCGGCAACGCCCGGGTCACGGGCTCGGCGCGGCTGGCGCCGGGCAGCAAAGGCGGGGCGCCGGTCGAACTGCTGGGGGCGAAACCGCGGGTGCTGCGGCGCGTGCGCGGCGCGCGCATCGCCATGATCTTCCAGGACCCGATGACGGCGCTCAACCCGCATCTGAAAATATCCACCCAGATGATCGAGCTGCTGCGCGCGCACCGCGGCATGGGCAGGCGCGCCGCGATGCGCGCCGCCATCGACATGCTCGAAGCGGTGCGCATTCCCGAGGCGGCGCGGCGTATCAAGTACTACCCGCATCAGTTCTCGGGCGGCATGCGCCAGCGCGTGATGATCGCCATGGCGTTGTCCTGCGAGCCGGAGCTGTTGATCGCCGACGAGCCCACCACCGCGCTCGATGTGACCGTGCAGGACGAGATCCTCGAACTGATCGCCGAGCTGCGCGAACGCAGCAACACGGCGTTGTTGCTGATCACGCATGATCTGGGCGTGGTCGCCGGCCAGTGCAGTCGGGCGCTGGTCATGCGCGGCGGCGATCTGGTCGAGCACGGCTCGATCGAAAAGGTCTTCAACGCACCCGAAGCCCAGTACACCCGCGATCTGCTGGCGGCGATTCCGCGTCTGGAAGGCTGAATCCCGGGCTCGCTCCGCGCACTCGTTGCCGTAGCTTGCGGACATTTCGTCCCGGCGGCGCGCGTTGGTCATCCGCGATGCGCCCCGGTGCGCCGCGCGCCGTGAGTGCATGTTTTTCATTCAGGCCCTAAGATCGACGCCGGCCGCCGCGATCGAGGGCGGACATCGTTGGGAATACGGGTGACGGGAATGACCAGCCGGCAGTCGACAGGTGCGCGGGAATCCGGCCGATCGCGGAGCCGGCCGCGATGAGCACGCCCGAGGCGGTGCTGGCCGGCATCGAATTCTGGCTGCCGATCGCGATCGTCGTCGGTAGCGCCGTGACCGCTGCCGCGCATGCCTTGCTGACCCGCGAAACACCGAGCAGCGCCTTCGGCTGGATCGGGATCTCGCTGCTGTTTCCGCCGCTCGGGCCGTTGCTGTACTACATGTTCGGCGTCAATCGCGTGCGCATTCGTGCCCGGCGGCTGGATCGCGCCTCGCGCCACGGGCTGGGCGCGCGCCGGCCGGGCGCGAATGCGGTGCTGCGCGATTATCGCGGCTTCATCGGGCATCGGCGGTTGGGCCTGGCAGCCGCCGGCGATCGCCTGTCCGCCTGGCCGGTGGTCGGCGGCAATCGGGTGGATGTGCTCAACAATGGCGACAAGGCCTATCCGCCGATGATCGAGGCGATCGAGGCGGCCACGGATTTCGTCTATCTGACCACCTATATCTTCGAGACGAACCGGGTGGGGCAGCGATTCATCAAGACGCTGTCACGCGCCGTCGACCGCGGCGTGGACGTGCGCGTGCTGATCGACGGCGTGGGCGAATGGTATGCATGGCCGGGCAAGCGTCCGGTTGGCGAGCTCGAAGCCGCGGGGATTACGGTCGCCCGTTTCCTGCCGCCGCGGCTGTGGCCGCCAGCGCTGCGCCTGAATCTGCGCAATCATCGCAAGATTCTGGTCACCGACGGCGGCATCGCGTTCACCGGCGGCATGAATATCGGGGACCGGCATTTCGTCTCCAGTGCGGGCGGCGTGGCCGACATGCATTTCCGGCTCGCCGGCCCCATCGTGCGCCAGATCGAGGCGGTGTTTTTGTCCGACTGGGCGTTTGCCACCGGGCAGCAGAGCGCGGTCAGCGAGCGCGTGCTGCCGGCGATGGGCCATGCCGCCTGTCGCACGATCGAAAACGGGCCCACCCACGACATCGAGCGTCTGAGCACGCTGCTCGTGACCGCGGTGTCCAGCGCCTATGAGCGGGTGTTGATTGTCACCCCGTATTTTCTTCCGGGCTCGGCCCTGGTGGGCGTGTTGCAGGCCGCGGCGCTGCGCGGTGTCGAGGTTTCGATCGTGCTGCCGGAGCGCAACAACCTGCCGCCGGTGGCCTGGGCGGCGCACCACGATCTGGGCGAACTGGTGGCGCGCGGGGTCCATGTGTACTTCCAGCCGCCGCCGTTCGCGCATACCAAGCTGTTCATCATCGACCACGATTATGCGCTGATCGGTTCACCGAACATCGACCCGCGCAGTCTGCGCCTGAATTTCGAGCTGGCCGTCGAGCTGTTCCACGTCGAAACCATCGCGACGCTGGCCGCACATGTGACCGCCACCATCGAGCGCAGCAAAATGTACACGCACAAGGACGCCACCGCCCGGCGTTTGCCCACGCGCCTGCGCGATTCTTTCTTCTGGTTGTTTTCGCCGTATCTATAGCGCTCGGGCCGTGCGTCGGCGCCTGTGGCCATGGGCTTTTCAGCCCGCCGCGGCCGAATCCGCGCCCGCCAGGGCCTGGCCGAGATCGCGCGGCAGACCGATACACATCTCGACCGGGCGGTGGTCGGAGAGCAGGGTGTCGACCACGCCGGCCCGCTGCACTGGCAGTGAGGCCGAGGTAAGGATATGGTCGATGCCGCGCCGGGGGCGCCAGCTCGGAAACGTGGGCAGCGGCCGGTCGTAGACGCACAGGCCGCTGGCGGCCAGCGCGGGGTCGGCCAGTAGATCGTACGCGCTGCAATTGGTGTCGCCCATGACGATGACATGCGTGTCCTCGGCCACCATGTCGCAGATGGCCGCCAGTTGCTGGCTCCGGCTGCCCGCGCCCAGCGACAGATGGGTGACCACCACGGTCAGCGCGTGCTCCGGCGAGCCGAAGCGCGCCACCAGCGCGCCGCGCCCCGGCAGGCGTCCCGGCAGCTTGTGCTCGGTGACTGAAAATGGCTGGTATCGGCTGATCAACCCCAGCCCGTGCTGGGCCACCCGGCCCAGATCGCGATTGACCTGGACCCGCCAGTAGGCGAAGCCCGCCTGCTCGGCCAGCGCCTGGATCTGGTTCTCGTAGCGGCTGCGGCGGCTGCCGGCATCGATCTCCTGCAGGCCGATGATGTCGTGATCACCCAGCAGATCAGCGATGCGCGCGAGGTTGTCGCGCACGCCCTGGCTCGGCAGTACGTGCCGCCAGCCGCGCGTGACGTACTCGCGATAGCGCTTGGTGCCGACGCCGACCTGCATGTTGAAGCTCAATACGGATAGATCCGTCGGTGCCGCGCGGTTCATGCCTTACCTTGTTGATCGTCACGCTTCGCTGATGGTGGAAGCGACTGTCTGGCCCGGTTCTTGTATGGTGGCCTGCCGATAGCGGTACGCAAGCAATGTTCCGTTCGCGCTCTTCGGGGCCGCATCCGGGTGGGCGCGTATGCCGGGCCAGCGTACCATTCGATGTCTGCCGTTCTTCGCGAGTGCCGCCCCATGCCCAGCCCGCCGGTTCTTTCCGCTTACGATATCAAGGTCCATTTTCCGCTGCGTGCGGACTGGCCCTGGCAGAGCGCCCCGGTACTGCGCGCCGTCGACGGGGCGAGCCTCGAACTGCGGGCCGGGCACACGCTCGGATTGGTCGGGGAGTCCGGCTGCGGCAAGTCGACCCTGGCCCGGGCGCTCACCGGGCTGGCGCCGATCACCGCCGGCACGCTGCATCTGGGCGAGCGCGATATCACGGCCGGTTCGAATCGCGAGTGGCAGGCCCTGCGCCGCGAGGTGCAGATGATTTTCCAGGATCCGCTCGCCAGCCTCGACCCGCGCATGACGGTCGGCCAGATCGTGGCCGAGCCGCTGCGCCATCTGCATCCGGCGCTATCGCGCGCCGAGCGTCGCCAGCGTGTGGCCGAGATGCTCGATCGCGTGGGGCTCACCCGGGCGCAGCTGAACCGCTACCCGCACGAGTTTTCCGGCGGGCAGTGCCAGCGCATCGGTATCGCCCGGGCACTGGTGGTCGAGCCCAGGGTGCTGATCTGCGACGAACCGGTATCCGCGCTGGATGTTTCCATCCAGGCGCGTATCGTCGACTTGCTCAGGGAACTCCAGCGCGAGACCGGCGTCGCCATGCTGTTCATCGCCCACGATCTGGCCGTGGTGCGCCAGATCAGCCACGACGTGCGCGTGATGTATCTCGGTCGGCTGATGGAACAGGCGCCGGCGGATCAATTGTTCGATGCGCCGCGGCATCCCTATACCAAGGCGTTGCTGTCGGCCGTGCCGCGCCCCGACCTGGACGCCGAGCGCGCGCGTCGGCGTATTCGCCTGCCGGGGGATCTGCCGTCGCCGGCCGATCCGCCTTCGGGCTGTGTGTTTCGGACGCGCTGCCCCTGGGCGCAGGCCGATTGCGCCCGTGAGGTGCCGCAGGCACGTCCGTTGCGCGGCGGCGTGGTGGCTTGTCATCACGCCGAGTCGATTGACCGGGCCGCGGCCGCCTGAGGCGTGCGTATGCGACGGTTCATTGCCCGGCGGCGAACGACGTTGGCGTGGGGCCTCCTGACCACGGTGCTGGCCCTGGCATTGCTGGTCGTGTTGTGGTGGCCGCGCTGGTTGGCCCGGCATGGCGCGGGCTGGACGCATGCCCCGGAGGACGCGGCCTGGGTGCTGCCGGCCGCCTCGCAGAAGCTGATCAAGCAGGCGTTTGTCGGCACCGACGGTCACGCGGTGGTGGATCATGGCGTCGGGATCGTATCGCGCGGGCAGCTGTCCGGGCCGAATTTTGCCAACGACAGCCAGGAACGGGGCCACGGCGTGCCGGCGATCGGCGTATGGCTGTCGCGGATGCTGCGCGACCGCGCCGCCGGCATCGTCAGCGACGATACCGCCGATGCCGACTATATCTCGCGCTTGCTGCGCCAGATACGTGCCATGCCGAAGCCGTATCGCGCCGAGATCACCGGCCGGGCCGGCGTGTTCGACAAGCAGGGCGCGCCGCTGGACGATCAGTCCGAGCCGGTGGTGTCGAATCGTTATGTCGCCTGGCTTGCCAAGCGCGCGCCGAAAGCGCTCGTGGCCGAGGTGTCGATTCACCCGCGCCAGCCGGATGCACTGGCCGCGATCAAACGCTGGGCCAAGGCCGGGGTCAAGGACGTGCGCTGGTGGCCGGTCGCGCAGCGGATCAACCTGGATGGCAAGGCCGCGAAGGCGGTCTACAAGGTAATGGCCGCGCACCACATGCGTCTCGATGTGGCCGTGGGCCAGCTGCGCCGCCCCGATCACGATCCGGCCTGGGTGGCGCCGGCGGCGGTCGAGCCGGCGCTGGCGGCCGGCGTCGACGTAAGGCTGCGCCTGGGCGGCGCGACCGGCGGCGGTGGCCAGCAGCTGATGCCGGCCCTGTTCGCTCTTTTGCGCCGCCACGGCCAGACCAAGCCGGCGCTGACGATAAGCCTGGCCGGCCTGTTGACCGGGAATCGGCCGAAGACCGAACTGGAGCCGCTGCTTCAGCATCCCCAGTTTTTCGGCCATCTACGCTACGGCAGCGCCTATCCCGCGATTGCGCGGGCGGATGCCATCGATCTGGACGCATTGGCCGGCGCCGGCTTCATCACCCGCGCCGAGGTCGCGCCGTTGCGCGCGATCTACGACGTCAACCCGCTGCTGTTCGCGCTGGTCGTGATGCGTCGCGTGCATCTGCCCTACACGACGCTGCGTTTTCCGGCCTCGGTGTTCACCGCTGGCGGCGATTGAACACCCGAACCATCGGCGCGACACGAAAAAAGCCGGCCATGCGAACACGACCGGCTCGATGCACACGCGCGGACCGGCGTGCAGCCGACCCGCTACGATCAGCGGTTATATTTTAGAAGCGACGCGGGCCGCGGGGGCGATCATCACGCGGACGGGCTTCGTTGACACGCAGCGAACGACCCTGCAGGTCCTTGTCGTTCATGCCTTCGATGGCCTGGCGGGCCGCGTTGTCATCGGACATTTCTACGAATCCGAAACCGCGCGAACGCCCGGTCTCGCGATCCATGATGACCTTCGCGGAAGACACTTCTCCGAACGCCTCAAAGGCGGTGCGCAGGTCGTCGTCCGTGGTGTTCCACGACAGGTTGCCGACGTAAATATTCATCTGGACTGATCCTAGCTAACAAACGTGTGTCATTACTTTAAAACCGTCCGGACTCGTCAATGACACCAAAACTAAGACCAACGGAATGTGGCACGAAGCCACCTTGATCGAAGTCTACCGCTTTTGCAGCGCACCGCAATACCCGTTTGGGTCAAAGGCGACTGGCAATCGCCCGCACGGCGTCGCGGCCGGCAACGTGCGAGCCACGCGCTGCGATGGACCGCCGAACCAAACGAGCGGCGGCAACAGGCTCCCGGGGCATGCGCCGCGATGGCTGGTGGCCCATATCGCTGACGCTGTGTCGTGCGATACAGCGACCCGCGCTATGGGTGCGGGCAGTTCGGATGATGGCCGGCCTGCTCGTATAGCTGCATCGCCTTGTTCATATGCGCTTCCAGCGCCTGGATCCGGTTGTTGTTCGACGGGTGCGTCGAAAGAAACTGATTGGGCTGCTGGCCATGCGACGCGGCCGTCATGTTGCGCCACAGCTTCACCGACTGGCGAGGGTCGAAGCCGGCCCGGGCCATGAGTTCCAGCCCGATGAGATCGGCCTCGCTTTCCTGGGCGCGCGAGAACGGCAACAGAATGCCGACCTGGGCGCCGACGCCGAGTGCGGACATGATGGCCTGGCTGCCCGCGCCGGAGGCCCCGCCGAGCGCGGCGGACAGCACGGACAGGCCGCCTTGCGTGGCGTATTGTTCCGACATCCGTTCGTTGGGGTGGCCGGCCAGAACGTGGCCGACTTCGTGGCCGATCACGGCGGCGAGCTGGGCGCCGTTCCGGGTGACCGGCAGCAGCCCGGAGTAGACGCCGATGTTGCCGCCGGGCAGGGCGAAGGCGTTGATCTGCTTCGACTTGAACACCGTGACATGCCACGGTCCATTCGTGGCCTTGTCGACGCCGGGCACCGACGTGATGGCGCGGGCGACGCAATCGACGAAGCGATTGTCGGCGGCGTTGTGGTCGATCGGCGTCTTCTGCTTGAGCTCGGCATAGCTCTGGCCGCCCATGGCCGCCATTTTCCGGGCGCCGAACAGCTTGAGCTGGCTGCGCCCGGTCGGCGATGTGGTGCAGCCGACAAGCGCGACCGTAAACAGGACGATCACCAGCAGGCGGTGCATCGGACGGGTCATGGGCTCGGCGTTGAATGACTCGGTAGTCAAAGATTACCAGCGTCTGCTGAACTGCCGGTGTCCGCCTTTGGTTACAATCCGCGCATGGACGATGTATCCGCAATCCTCGACGGTCTCAATGATGCTCAGCGCGAAGCGGTCGGCGCGCCGCCGGCGCACCTGCGCGTGCTGGCCGGCGCCGGCTCCGGCAAGACGCGCGTGCTCATCCACCGCATTGCCTGGCTGATCGGTGTGGAAGGGGTTTCGCCGCAGTCGATCCTGGCGGTGACCTTCACCAACAAGGCCGCCGGCGAGATGCGCGCGCGCCTCGAACCGATGCTGCGCGTGCCGGCCCGCGCCATGTGGGTGGGCACGTTCCACGGTATTGCGCATCGGCTGCTGCGCCTGCACTACAAGGAAGCGAAGCTGCCGCAGACGTTCCAGATCATCGACTCCGACGATCAGCTGCGCCTGGTCAAGCGCGCCATGCGTGGTCTGGAGATCGACGAACAGCGCTGGCCGCCGCGCCAGATGGCCGGCTTCATCAACAGCTGCAAGGAAGACGCCGAGCGCCCGCGGGACCTGGCTGATACCGGGGATTACGCCCGATCCCAGATGATCCGGGTGTATACCGCCTACGAGAACGCGCGCGAGGCGGCCGGGCTGGTCGATTTTCCCGAGCTGTTGCTGCGCGCCTACGAGACCTGCCGCGACAATGCCGACCTGCTGGCGCACTATCGTCGCCGTTTTTCGCATCTGCTGGTCGACGAGTTCCAGGATACCAACGCGCTGCAGTACGCCTGGATCCGGCTGCTCGCCGGGCCCGAGGGCAAGGTCTTCATCGTCGGCGACGACGATCAGTCGATTTATTCCTGGCGCGGTGCGCGGGTCGACAATATCCTCAGCTTCGAGAATGACTTCGCCGGCACCCGGACCGTGCGCCTGGAGCAGAACTATCGCTCGACCGGCACCATCCTGGCCGCGGCCAACGGGCTGATCGGGCACAACCTGTCGCGGCTCGGCAAGGAGCTGTGGACCGCCGGCGCGGACGGCGAGCCGATCGACGTCTATGCCGCCTTCAACGAATACGACGAGGCCCAGCACGTCGTCACCCGCATCCAGAACTGGATCGCCGACGGCGGGGCGCGGTCCGACGTGGCGATCCTGTATCGCTCCAACGCCCAGTCGCGGGTACTGGAAGAGCGCCTGATCGCCGCCGAGATCCCGTATCGCATCTACGGCGGCCAGAAGTTCTTCGAGCGCGCCGAGATCAAGGACGCGCTGGCCTATCTGCGGCTGATGCAGTCGCGCTCCGACGATGCCGCCTTCGAACGGGTAGTGAACACACCCACCCGCGGCATCGGCAACACCACGGTCGACAAGATCCGCACCCACGCCCGGGCCGGCGCCATGAATCTCTGGCAGGCGGCCCATGAACTGGCGGACCCCGATAACCCACAGCGCCTGCCGGCGCGCGCCGCCAACGCGGTGCTGAACTTCATCCGGCTGATCGACGAACTCGATACCAGCGCCGAGGGCATGGCGTTGCACGAGGCCACCGAGCATGTCATCGCGGTTACCGATCTCAAGACGCATCACGGCAAGGGCAACGACGAAAAGGCCGAGGCCCGCAAGGACAACCTTGACGAACTGGTTTCCGCCGCCCGCGCGTATACCGCGGACGACGACGAGACCATGGACGAGATCACCCAGTTCCTGGCCTATGCCTCGCTGGAAGCCGGTGAGGCCCAGGCCGGCGAGTGGGATGATTCGGTCCAGCTGATGACGCTGCATGCTGCCAAGGGCCTGGAGTTCCCGCTGGTATTCATGGTCGGCATGGAAGAAGGCTTGTTTCCGCACCAGCGCTCGGTCGCGGACGACAATGGCCTCGAGGAAGAGCGCCGGCTGGCTTATGTCGGCATGACCCGGGCGATGGAAAAGCTCAATCTCTCGCACGCCGAAGTCCGCCGGCTGCACGGCCAGGAGAATCTGGCCGCGCCGTCGCGCTTTCTGCGCGAGATCCCGTCCGAGTACCTGCGCGAAACCCGCCCCCAGGCGGGCATCTCCCAGCCGGTGTTCCGGCCTGGCCCGATCGGCCGCAACGAAGGCAAATCCGCTGGGCTCGGGCTCGGTCAGCGTGTCATGCACAAGAAATTCGGCGAGGGCACGGTACTGGCCTTCGAGGGCGACGGCGCGCGGGCACGGGTCCAGGTCAACTTCGATGGCGCCGGCAGTAAATGGCTGATCGCCGGCTACGCCAAGCTCGATCCGATCTGAATCCCGCTCGCCGATAATCGCGGTAACCCGCGCTATACTCGTGCATCGATCGAATTTTGGTATCGGGGGGATCGATGCGGTATCGGGGGAGGGTCGCACGTGCGGTCGTGATTGTGCTGTGTCTGCTGGGTGGACTGTGCCCTGCGGCGGCATCGGCGCAGGGCCCGGCGTCTAGCGGCGCGTCGACCGACAAAGCGAGCATCGACAGCGCGCTGCCGCCCGGTGAGCGCGGCAAGACACTGACGGTGGGCACCAAGCTCACGCCGCCGTTCGTCATGCGCGACGGCGCCAACGGCTATACCGGCCTGTCGATTGCGCTGTGGCAGCGGGTGGCCGCGAAACTGCACCTGAAAACCCATTATGTCGAGCGCGATTTGTCGGGCCTGTTCACCGGGCTGGAAAACGGCAGTCTCGATGTGTCGGTGGCCGCGCTTACGGTCACCGAGCCGCGCGAGGCCCGGGTGGACTTCAGCTATCCGTTCTATACCACCGGTCTGGCGATCGCCCTGCCGGCGTCGCAGGGCAGTAGTCTCTGGCTGACCATTCGGCGTCTGTTCTCCTGGCAGTTTTTCACCGCGCTGGCGGCGCTGGCCGGCGTGTTGTTGCTGGTGGGCGTGGTCGTCTGGGCCTTCGAGCACCGTCACAATCGCGAGGAGTTCGGCGGCGGTGTGTTCAAGGGGCTGGGCAGCGGCTTCTGGTGGGCCGCGGTGACCATGACCACGGTCGGCTACGGCGACAAGTCGCCGCGCACATTGGGCGGGCGCCTGGTGGGTCTGGTCTGGATGTTCGCGGCGATCATCATCATTTCCAGCTTCACTGCCGCCATCGCCACGTCGCTGACCGTGAACAGGCTCTCGACCGGAATCCAGGGCGTCAGCGATCTGGCCCACGCCCGGGTGGCGACGGTGAGCGGCTCCGCCGCCGCCGCCGCCCTCGCCGATCGCGGTATCGGCTTTCGTGCCACGCATTCGCTGGACGCGGCGCTGACCGCGCTGGCCGATGATCGCGTCGATGCCGTGGTCTACGACGCGCCGTTGCTCAAATACCGTATCCGTAAGGCATTTCCCGACCGGCTGCGGGTGCTCGCCACCACCTTCGAGCGTCAGGACTATGCCTTCGCGCTGCCGCAGGGCAGCCCGCTGCGTGAGCCGATCGACCGGGCGATTCTGGCGACGCTGGCCGGCAGCGACTGGAATCGGCTGGTGGCCCGCTTCGTCGGCTCATCCTGAGCGGGTCAGTGCGTTTGCCGCACCATGGTCTCAATGCCGTGCGATTGCAGCCGCTGGGCGAGCGAGTGCGCGGTATTGCTGGATTCGAGCGTGTTGCTCTGCACCCGGTAGACCGTTTTGCCCGACGAGGTCCGGACATCGACGATATCGGCGGTCACGCCGAGCAGGGCGAGTTGGGCCTTGCGGTGATCGGCATCTTTCTCGGTGGAGAAGGCGCCGGCCTGGATGACGTAACCCGGGCCCGCCGGGCCCGGCTTCGATGGTGTCGACGCGTGCGCAGTGTCATTGGAGTGGTTGGTGGGATGGCTCGGCGCGCTGGGCGCCGGTGTATTGGCGGACGGTTCGACTTCGTGCGGCTCTTTGTTGTCGGTGAACGGCTGCTGGGCTTGCTGTCCGGCCGGCACTTCCACCTTGTAGTTCGGCAACATCTTGTAGAACGAGAACCGCGGGTGGTTCTGTTTTTGCTCCGCGGACGCTGCCCCGGACTTGTCCGCGCCGCTGCTCGAAGCCCGGTTTGCGCTTCGGGCGTTGTTGCCCGAACTCGCGCCGGACTGATTGTCGGGGAGCTCGACGTTCACGCTTTCCGGGCCGTGGCCGGCCGGCCGGCTGGCGATGTAATAGACCGATACGCCCACCACCCCGAGTAACAGAGCGCACAAAAGCCAGATACAGCCCGTAGCGCCTGCGCCACGGTTCGCTGCGCCGCCGCCACTGCCGCCGGCCTTTTTACGCGGCGGGGTCTTCGGCTTCGAGCGTACCGGGCGCGCGGCGGGTGTCGGCCGCTTGGCGGGCTTGCGCTTGCCGTTCTTGTCCGGCGGATTGTTACGGCGCGAAGAGTAGTCGCGGGCCATTTGCCACACCTTCTCGATCGAAGCAGACTGCGTTACATCCGGTCCGGTGCTGATACACCCAGCAGCGCGAGACCGTTCGCCAGCACCTGACGTGCGGCCGAGATCAGGGTCAGGCGGGCGTTGCGTAACGGCTCATCATCGATAACGAATTTCTGCGCATTGTAGTAGCTGTGAAATGCGTCGGCGGTATCCCGCAGATAATGCGCGACGCTTTGCACGGCCGAGTCCGCGGCCGCGGCGGTCACCACTTCCGGAAAGCGCGACAAGGCCGTGATCAGGCGCTGCTCGTGTTCCGAATCCAGACGTGCCATGTCCGCCGAATCGCGATCATACGCCAGGCCCTGTTCGTCGAGCTGACGAAACACGCTGGCGATGCGCGCGTGGGCGTACTGGATGTAGTAGACCGGGTTGTCCTCCGACTGGCTGCGGGCCAGGTCGATATCGAAGGTCAGATGCGAGTCCGACTTGCGCGCGACCAGGAAATAACGCGTCGCATCGCGGCCGACCTCGTCGATGAGATCGCGCACCGTCACGTAGGAACCGGCGCGCTTGGACAGTTTCACTTCCTCGCCGCCGCGCATGACGGTAACCATCTGGTGCAGCACGTACGCCGGCCAGCCTTCCGGAATGCCGACATCCAACGCCTGCAAGCCGGCGCGAACACGAGCGATGGTGCCGTGGTGGTCGGCGCCCTGGACGTTGATGGCGTGGGTGAAGCCGCGCTCCCACTTGGCGCGGTGATAGGCGACATCCGGCACGAAGTAGGTGTAACCGCCCCCGGCCTTGCGCATGACGCGATCCTTGTCGTCGCCGTAGTCGGTGGTCTTGAGCCACAGCGCGCCATCGGCCTCGTAGCTGTGCCCGGCGGCGACCAGCGCGGCAACCGTCTGTTCGACCCGGCCGTCGGCATACAGGGCCGATTCCAGCGCATAGTTGTCGAATACGACGCCGAAGGCGCGCAGGTCCTCGTCCTGTTCGCGGCGCAGATAGGCCACCGCGAATTCGCGAATGGCCTGCATGTCGTTCGGGTCGGCCGCGCCGGTGACTTCGCGATCGTCGGCGACCACGGTGGCGCCTTCGAGATAGGCGCTCGCCAGATCCGACAGATACTCGCCGCGATATCCGCCTTCCGGCCAGTCGGCGTCCTCGGGGGTGAGCCCGGCGCAACGCGCGGCGACCGATTTCGCCAGCATCTCGATCTGGTTGCCGGCGTCGTTGTAGTAGAACTCGCGGGTGACGTTCCAGCCGATCGCCTCGTAGAGCCGGGCCAGACAATCGCCGATCGCGGCCTGGCGGCCATGGCCGACGTGCAGCGGCCCGGTCGGATTGGCCGAGACGAACTCGATCAGCACCTTGCGGCCCTGGCCTTCATCCGAGCGGCCGTAGGCCTCGCCGGCCGCCAGCACATCGTCGATCACCGATCGGAAAGCCGCCGGCGCCAGGAAGAAGTTGATGAAGCCGGGCCCGGCGATCTCGACCTTGGCGATGCGTTCGTCGCCGCCGAGCTGATCCACGATCGCCTGGGCGATCTCGCGCGGATTGCGGCGTGCCGCCTTGGTCAGCTGCATGGCCAGGTTGGAGGCGAAATCGCCGTGCGCGGCGTCGCGCGTGCGCTCGACGTGGGGATCCGCCGGGATGTCGATATCGGGCCAGGCGCGGGTGGCGGCGTCGACGAGCAGATCTTGGACTAGTGCTTTCACGGCGAGAACAACGCAGAGGGTCGGGTGAAAACCGTGCAGTCTAACGCCGCCCGGTGGCGCGGGCCATGTTTCAGCCCCGAGTAAACTGGATCGCAGCCTCGGCACGCGGCTCAGGCCCGGGTCGCGCCGGTCGCCGCTGGTTCGTTGGCATTTCACGTTTTCAGTCCGCAAATCAACGCAAAAAGCGCAAATGGCGGATTGGGTTCTCGGCCTCCTTGGTTTCGGTGCGCCGCCTGACCTGTCTCTTCGTTCCTTAAGGCATTTGTCCGCAGATCGACACAGATTCACGCAGATGGCGGTGAGTCATTTGGGGGCACTGGTTCGATCGTGGCGCGAACGGCTGCCTGCGCTTTGTTCTCCGCGGGGCTTGTTCCACTTTGCGCCCATCCGATGCCGTCGCCGGTTCGCGCCTCGAATCCGCTACGCCGCGAAAGCAAAACCGAATCTGCGTGCATCTGCGTTGATCTGCGGACCGTTTTCTTCGCCAAACGAAGCCCGAAAAGCACAACGGCGCCGCTCATCCGTCAGGTCGAAATGCCAGCCCGCCATTGGCGTACTTCGCGTTCATTTGCGGACCGGTTCGCGACCGGCCTGGTTTCGGGCTCCGCGTGACCTTTGTCTTCGTTCCTGAAGGCATTTGTCCGCAGATTACGCAGATTATGCAGATGGCGGTGAGTCATTTGCGGCACTGGTTCGATCGTGGCGCAAACGGCTGTACGCGCTTTGTTCTCCGCCAGGCTTGTTCACTTTGAGCCCATGCGACGCCGTCGCCGGTTCGCGCCTCGAATCCGCTACGCCGCGAAAGTACAACCGTATCTGCGTGCATCTGCGTCGATCTGCGGACAGTTTTCTTCGACGACCGAAACACAAAAAGAATAGCGGCGGCTAGAGCAGATCCTGCGGATCGACATCGATCGACCAGCGCACGCGCCGGGCGGCCGGCAGCTCGGCCAGCTGGCTCTGCCAGCGGTCGAGCACGGGATGCAGCAGGGCCCGACGCGCCGCATGCAGCAGCAGATGCGCGCGGTAGCGGCCGGCACGCCGGGCCATGGGGGCCGGCACCGGCCCCCAGCACGCCAGCTCGCCACCCATGGGGACCGTTTCAGCGGCCGCCGCCAGAAAGGCGTGGGGGTATTGCTGCTCGTGCGCCTCGGCACGCAGCAGGGCGAGATGGCCGTAGGGCGGCAGCGCGGTGGCCTCGCGTTCGGCCAGGGCGGCCTCGGCGAAGCCCGGATAGCCGCCGCCCAGCAGGCGTATCAGCATCGGGTGTTCGGGATTGCGCGTCTGCAGCCAGACTTCCCCCGGCCGGTCGGCACGGCCGGCACGACCGGCAACCTGGGTGACGACCTGGGCCATGTGCTCGGTGGCGCGGAAATCGGCCGAGAACAGGCCGCCGTCGACATCGAGGACGCCGACACAGGTCAGACGCGCGAAATCGTGGCCCTTGGCCAGCATCTGGGTACCGACCAGCAGTTGTGTCTTGCCGTTGGCGACATCGGCGAGTTGGGCTTCGAGCCGGCCGCGGCGGCTCATGCTGTCGCGGTCGAAGCGGGCGATGGAAACGTCGGGGAAATGACTGCGCAGCGCGCCCGCGACGCGCTGGGTGCCGGCGCCGAGTGCGACCAGTGTCTCGCTGCCGCACGATGGGCAGGTGGTCGGCGCATTTTCGGCGCTGCCGCAGTGGTGACAGATCAGCCGGCTCATCGCGCCGTGGATGGTCATCGGCGCATCGCAGCGATGACAGGGCGCGCTCCAGCCGCAGTCGTGGCAGAGCAGGGCCGGGGCGAAGCCGCGCCGGTTGATGAAGATCATCACCTGGTTGCCGGCCTCCAGGTGCGGCCGGATGCGGTTGATCAACGGGTCGGACAGGCCACCGTCGAGCGGACGCGAGCGGATGTCGATCAGCCGGATCGCCGGCAGGGCTGCACCGGTGGCGCGCCGGGCCAGCCGGAGATGGTCGAAGCGCCCGGCGCGGGCGTTGTGCAGGGTTTCCAGCGCGGGCGTGGCGCTGCCCAGTAGAACCGGAATAGCGGCGTCCTGGGCGCGCTTCAAGGCCACATCGCGGGCGTGGTAGCGCAGGCCATCGCCCTGCTTGTAGGAGCCGTCGTGCTCTTCGTCCACGATGATCAGGCCGAGCCGCGGCATCGGCGTGAACACGGCCGAGCGCGTCCCGATCACGATATCGGCCTCGCCGGCCGCGGCCGCGCGCCAGACATCGGCCCGTTCGCCGTCACTGCGCTGGGAATGCAGCACGCCGATGGCCGCGGCGAAGCGCGCGCGCAGACGATCGATGAGCTGCGGCGTGAGACCGATCTCCGGCGCCAGAAACAGCACCTGGCGGCCGGTGGCCAGGGTGTCGGCCATGCGCTGGAAATAGATCTCGGTCTTGCCGGAGCCGGTCACGCCTTCGATCAACGCCGGCGCAAAGCCGTCGGCCTCGCGCAGCCGATCCACCACCGCCTGTTGGTCGGCGGTCAGCGGCGGCGGGGAGCCGGCGCTGCCGGTCTCCAGCCCGCCCGGCAGCTCGATGGCCTCGATCAGGCCGCGCTCGGCCAGCGCCTGCAGTGGCCGCCCGGCGCCGGGAAAGCGGGCCAGCAATGTGCTGTGGGCCACGGCGTTATCGGCCGCGCGAATCACAGTGAGCAGCTCTTGCTGGCGTGGCGCACGCGTGAGTGTGGTCTCGGCATCGGCCGGCGGCTCGGCCACGGCCTGCCAGCCGCGATTGCGGGTACTATCGTTGTCGGCAGCGCTCCCGGTCCGCCGCAGGGCCGCCGGCAACGCGGTGGCCAGCGTATCGCCGAGCGGGTGGTGATAATAACGGGCGGTCCAGCGCAGCAGCTTGAGCAGCGCGTCGTCGAACAAGGGGGTGTCGTCCAGCACCCGCAACACGGGTTTGAGCTTGTCCACCGTGACCTGGCTTGCCACATCGACGGCCACGATCACGCCCACCAGCGGTCGGCGCCCGAAGCGAACCTGGACACGCGCGCCCACCGACACCGCCGCATCCGGCGCGATAAGGTAGTCGAAAGTGCCGTAAAGCGGCACGGGGACGGCCACTCGAACAACGGGGTAAGCCTGCTCGCTCAACGCTCTGGCGCCTGTGGATAAGTACGTGGATGAAATCGGGACGGTTCACTCATGGGAACAAGCCAATATTGCCTCCATCATGATTTTTTTTATTAAAATATAATTTAATCAGATGCTTGCGATCGTATTTTGCGCGGCTCATGCGCGGCGCGTGGGTTTGCGACAAGAAGGCAACACTGTGGATTTGTGCACAATTTGTTGTGTATTCGATGCCATGGCCGTGGCCGCAGCGCCTGATGCGGCGATACGGTATGTGACGCGGGCGGACAGTTTTGATGCCGTCATTCGCGCCCCCCGGGGCCGGCGCGGCGCAGCTCGTCGAGCATGCGCAGGGTCAGCCCCCAGATCCGGCGACCATCGCCGCAGTCGTAGCAGGGCATCGACTTGGGCACGCCGCGAACACGCCAGGTGAACTGCCCCCGATTCGCGGGCTCGTCGAGCCAGGCCAGCGGTACCCAGGTCCAGTCGGCGATTTCGGCGTTCGGCGTGATCGTCGCATCGCGCGGCCAGCGATAAACGAACGGCGATATCACCATTGGTCGACGCCGACGATGATCGAGTGTGAGCTGGTCGCGGAGCCTGCCGATGCCGAGTGATCGATCGATCGCCACGCCAATTTCCTCGGCGGTTTCGCGACAGGCCGCGCGCGACGCGCTGGCTTCGTCGACGGCCTCGATGCGCCCGCCGGGCAGGGCCATGTCGCCGGACCAGGGATCGCCCGGGCGATGCGCGCGTTCGACCACCAGGACTTCGACGCCCTGGCGCGAATCGCGCAGCAGTGCGGCCACCGCGGCGCGCTTGAGTCGCCGACGCAACGGATTGCGCCGCGCGCGATGGCGCTGCAGGCGGGCGATGAGTGGGGCGAGCTCATGCATGACCGTCGAGGATACGGCCGATCGTCGATGGCTGCATCGGGACATGAAAAAAGCCGCCCGGATGGGCGGCTTGCGAGCACGATTCGACGGCCGGAGCGCGACTAGATCTGTTTGAGCCCGCTGGTCAGATCGGCACAAACCTGCTTGGCGTCGCCGAACACCATGCGGGTGTTTTCGCCGAAGAACAGATGGTTGGTCACGCCGGAAAAGCCCGTTCCCTTGCCGCGCTTGATCACGTACACCTCGCGCGCGGCATCGACGTTGAGGATCGGCATGCCGTAGATGGGGCTGCCCTTGTCCTCCTTGGCGGCCGGGTTGACCACGTCGTTGGCGCCGATCACGAGCGCGGCGTCGGCCGCGCCGAATTCCGGGTTGATTTCTTCCAGGTCGTAGATCAGGTCGTAGGGCACGCCGGCCTCGGCCAGCAGCACGTTCATGTGCCCGGGCATGCGACCCGCCACCGGGTGGATGGCGAACTTCACATCCACGCCGTGTTCCTTCTGCAGTGCCTGCACGAACTCCCAGAGCTTGTGCTGGGCCTGCGCGACCGCGAGACCGTAGCCGGGAACGATGATCAGGCTATCGGCATAGGCCATCGACGCCGCGGCGTCGAAGGCCTCGACCGACTTCATTTCGCCCTCGGGGTCTTCGGCCTGACTGCCTTCGTCCACGCCGAAGCCGGCGAACAGGACGTTGGTCAGCGAGCGGTTCATGCCCTTGGCCATGAGATAGGTCAGCAGCGAACCGGCCGCGCCCACCACCATGCCGGCGATGATCATCGCCGGGTTGTCGATGACATACCCTTCGAAGGCCACGGCGAGACCCGTGAAGGCGTTGTACATCGAGATCACGACCGGCATGTCGGCGCCGCCGATCGGGATTGTCAGCAACACGCCGAAGGCCAGACTCATGAAGAAGAACAGCGTGACCAGCACCGGCGCCGAGAAATTCGACGCCACGATCGCCCAGCCGAAGATCACGATCAGCACGGCCAGCGCCAGCGTCGCGATCTGCTGGCCCGGGATGCGGAACGCACGGGTCAGCTTGCCTTCCAGCTTGGCCCAGGCGATCAGCGAGCCGGCGAACGACACGCCGCCGATGAGCGCGCCCACCACGGCCATGATGATCAGCGCGAAACCGGCCGAAAACGCCTCGTGCGAATACATCTCCACCAGCGCGATGGCCGCGGCCGCGCCGCCGCCCATGCCGTTGTACAGCGCGACCATCTGCGGCATGGCCGTCATCTGCACGCGTTTGCCGGAGATCCAGGCCGCCGAGCCGCCGATGGCGATGGCCACGATCATGAGGATGTAGTGCCAGGCGCCCGCGTGGATGGCCGGATGGAAGAAGGTGAAGAGGGTCGCCACCAGCATGCCGGCGCCGGCGACCTTGATGCCGTTGCGCGCGGTGCGCGGCGAGCCCATCTGCTTCAGGCCATAGATGAACAGTACCGCGGCGACGAAATAACTCGCGTTGACGAGAAAGCCCCAGAAACCCATAGGTGACCCCTTTTATCGTGGTTGTTCTCGGATCAGTCCTTGGAGGACTTGAACATTTCGAGCATGCGCTCGGTCACGACATAACCGCCCACCGCGTTGCCCGCGGCCAGCATCGTGCCCACGAAGCCGATTAGCGTCTCCCAGAAACCGTCGGCGTTGCCGAGCGCGACCATCGCGCCGACCAGCACGATGCCGTGCACGAAGTTCGAGCCCGACATCAGCGGCGTGTGCAGGATGCTGGGTACACGGCCGATGATCTCGTAGCCGGTGAAAGCGGCCAGCATGAAGATATACAGCGCCACAAAACCCGTAATCATGATTCTCTCTCCCCGAATGCCGTCTCGAATCTAAGTTTTCTGTTTGGCGTTGCGCGCGTCACTGGCGGCGCCGAGCGCGGCCTTGACCGCCTCGTTGACCAGTTCACCGTCGCGGGTCAGCACCGACTTGGCCAGGATCTCGTCCTCCCAGTCGAAGGCGAGCTTGTGTTTCTTCTCGCCCGGCTTGGCGTCCTCCTGGCCTTCTTCCTCGACCACGATCAGCTGCAGGAAGTTGAACACGTTCTGGGCATACATTTCGCTCGCGTGCTCGGCCAGCAGGGACGGTACGTTGGACGGACCGTGGATGGTGACCGCGCCGTGGGTGACGATCTCGTCGGGTTTCGTCAGCTCGCAGTTGCCGCCGCCGGCCGCCGCCAGATCGACCAGCACGGCGCCGGGCTTCATGGCCTCGACCATGGCCCTGGACACGATCCTGGGCGCCGGCTTGCCCGGTACGGCGGCCGTGGTGATCACGGCGTCGGCGTCGGCCATGTTGTCGACCAGCATCTGTTGCTGTTGGGCTTTCTCGTCGTCGGTCAGCTCGCGCGCATAGCCGCCGTCGGCCTCGGCTTTCACGCCCTCGGCCACCAGGAATTCGGCGCCGAGCGATTCGACCTGTTCCTTGGTATCGGTGCGCACATCATAGCCATACACCTTGGCGCCGAGCCGCCCGGCGGTGGCGATGGCCTGCAGGCCCGCCACGCCCGCGCCGATGACCAGCACCTTGGCCGGCCGGATGGTGCCGGCGGCCGTGGTCAGCATGGGCAGGAAGCGTTCCAGCGCATTGGCGGCAATCAATGCCGCCTTGTAGCCGGCGGCATTGGCCTGGGAGGACAGCGCGTCCATCGACTGGGCCCGGCTGATGCGCGGGATCAGTTCCATGGCGAAGCAGGTGATGCCGTTGTTCTGCAACGCTTCGACCACGTCCGGGTTGTTGTGCCCCTGGACGAAGCTGATCAGCACCGACCCCTTCTTCATTTTGTTGATTTGTTTGACTTCCGGCGCATTGACCGCGAGCACCACATCGGCGGTGTAGATCTCGTCGGCCCGCCCCGACAGCGTCACGCGCTCGTCGTAGGATTCGTCGGGAATGCGGCTTCCCTCGCCGGCGCCCTTGGCGACGGTGAGCGCCACGTCGAGCTTGGTCAGCTTCGCGGCGATCTTGGGCACCATGGCAACGCGCTTTTCGCCCGCTGCCGTCTCCTTCGCTACAGCAATCGATACGGTCATATTCTTGTTCGGCCCATGTTCGAGTCGTCGATGGTGTTGTTATATGTCGGCCGGCGGGCGGCCGTATCTCCGTGGCCGGTGACGCACCGGTGGCTAAAGTCTAACCATAGTTTCGGTTAGATAGCGAGGGCATAAGAATATACTTTTCATTCATTTTGAATGAGAATTGATATTCCGGGCCGTTCATTGTTTGCGCTGTGGCTTTAACGACCGGCGGACGCGGCCTCGGGTTTTTTCTCGACATAGTTGCCGGGAATGGCGAGGCGGCTGGCGGCAATGGGCTTGTGGTTCAACGCGGCGAGGGCGCGTTGTTCGCCGGACAGACTGTCGTGGAAGCGAATCGGCATGCCCGAAAGATTTCGATATGGCAGGCCGATGCCCTCCAGGCCGGTGCCGCTGAGCATCTCGCGCAACAAGGCGAACATCGATTTCACGGTGCGGAAGCTAGCGTCGGACAGCCCCAGCGCCTCGGCGCTGGCCACGCACATCTTGTGCGCCGGTCGGCCGCCGCGCACGATCTGGATGACCTGGCAGGCAATGCCATCCACCTTGTCGGTGGCCCCGGTGTGATCCAGTCCGATGGACTCCCGCTTGCCGTTCAGTCCGGGTATTTTTTCGGCCATGGCCGCGCGGGCGGCCGGGCGTTGATCCGGCGGCAGCTGTTGCAGGCGATTTTCGATTCGGGCGCGCAACGCACTCATCTGATGGCGGATTTCGCTGGCCGTGTTCTTGTCGAGCCGGGTATAGGTCTGATCCTTCGGCGACACCGAGATGATCGCCGGGTCGCCGCGTTTGTACAGCTGCCAGCCGCTGCCGTCGCCGTCGATGCGCACGGCCTTGGGCGTGATATAGACCTTGTACTGGCCACTGGCGCCCACGTAGGTCAGGGTGGTATCGGCCTGAACAGCGCTTGCCATGCTGGTGAGGCCGATCAGGGCAGCCATGGCGAGCGCGCGCCACATCGTGCGAATCATAGAACGTCTCCGAATGGGATGCCGGTAGCGCATGGCGCGGGCCGGGCGTCGGTCAGTACACTACCGACATGCTGCTGATCGACGCCAGTGTCTATATCTTCCGGGCGTTCCATGCGCTACCGGACTCCATCACCGGCGCCGATGGCCGCCCGCTGAACGCCGTGCACGGCTATGTCGGGTTTCTGACCGCGCTGCTCGCGGCCACCGACGAAGCATACGTCGCGGCCGCATTCGACGAATCGTTGACCCATTCGTTTCGCAACGAGTTCTTCGCCGATTACAAGGCCAACCGCGAACAGCCGCCGGCGGAGCTGGTGAGTCAGATCGGCGTCTGCCGGGCGATCACCGAAGCGCTCGGCGTGGCGACCCTGTCCAGCCCCCGGTACGAAGCCGATGATCTGATCGCCACGCTGGCCGCCGCGGCCGACGAACCGGTCACGGTGGTGACCTCGGACAAGGATCTGGCCCAGATTCTCGGTCCGGGCGATATCCTCTGGGACTACGCCCGCGAAACCCGCTACGACGCGTCGGCGGTTCGCGCGCGTTTCGGCGTGGCGCCGGCTGCGATCCCCGATTATCTCGCCCTGGTCGGCGACACGGTCGACAACATCCCGGGCGTGCCCGGCATCGGCGCCAAGACAGCGGCGGCGTTGTTGTCGCGCTTTGCCGATATCGACACCCTGCTGGCCGATATCGACGCCGTGCGCGTGGCCGACCTGCGCGGGGCAAAATCGCTGGCCACGCGGCTCGAGGCACACGCCGACCAGGCGCGTCTGTCGCGGCGCCTGGCCACCGTGGTGCGCGATATCGCGCTCGATGCCGCGCAGCGCGACATCGCCCGACGGGTGCCCGATACGGCGCGGCTGCAACAACTGTGCAACGAACACGGCGTGGGCCCGCGGCTGCGCGGTCAGCTCGGCCTCGAGGCCGAGAGTGAGACGATATGAGCGACTGGGCGGTCATCGAATCCGCGATCGGCGCGGCCACCGGACGCCCGTTCACCGTGGTCGATCACCGCACGGCGCTCGGCGGCGACATCAACCAGGCACACGTGGTTTCCGACGGCGACCGCCGTTTCTTCGTCAAGACCAACCGGGCCGACCGGCACGCCATGTTTCAGGCCGAGGCGGCCGGGCTGTCGGAGCTGCGACAGGCCACCCTGCTGCGGGTGCCCGAGCCGATCGCGGTCGCGGCCAACGGTGATACCGCCTTCATCGTGCTCGAATATCTCGAACTGGCGCGGCCGACGCGAGCCTCGATGACGCGGCTCGGCGAAGGGCTGGCCGAGATGCATGGCATCGTGGCCACGCGCCACGGCTGGGAGCGCGACAACACGCTCGGCCCGAACACCCAGCACAATGCCCGCCACGCCGACTGGACCGAGTTCTGGCGCGAGAATCGCCTGGCCGTGATGCTCGACGCGCTCGCGCCGGATTATCCCGAACTCGCGCGCGCGGGCGATCGGCTGCTGGCTGTCCTGCCGGATCTGCTGGCCGGACATAAACCCGAGGCCTCGCTGCTGCACGGTGACCTCTGGGGCGGCAACGCCGGGGCCGACCGTGCCGGCCGGCCGGTGATCTTCGACCCGGCCGTCTATTATGGCGATCGCGAGACCGATCTGGCGCTCACCGAATTGTTCGGGGGCTTCTCCCCCGATTTCTACGAAGCCTACTGGGGGGCCTGGCCGGCATCGCCCGGCTATCGCGAGATCCGGCGGCCGTTGTATCAACTGCATCACCTGCTCAATCACGCGCGTCTGTTCGGCGGCGGTTATGCGGCCCAGGCGCGGCGCGTGATGGCCCAGCTCGTCGCGCGTGTCTGAGTTCGTTGCCGGCGCACGCCGACCGGGCGTAGCGGCGCCGATCGACACGCCGGTACAATGAGCGTCGATTCATTTCCAGCGCGCGGCGCGCCATGAGCGATATTCCCGTTCTCGATACCCGGGCCCCGACCGGACTGACGCCCGGTTCGAATGCGGCCGAAAAACTGACCAAGCGGCTGCGTCGCCAGGCCGGCCAGGCGATCGTCGATTACGGCATGATCCGCGACGGCGAGCGCATCATGGTCTGCCTGTCCGGCGGCAAGGACAGCTATACCCTGCTGGATACGCTGCTTCATCTGCAGCAGGTCGCTCCGGTGTCGTTCACCCTGCGGGCGGTCAACCTCGATCAGAAACAGCCCGGTTTTCCCGAGCATATCCTGCCGAATTACCTGGCCGGGCTCGGCGTCGACTACGAGATTATCGAGCGCGACACCTACTCGGTGGTCACGGAGAAGATCGCGCCCGGGGCCACCATGTGCGGGCTGTGCTCGCGTCTGCGCCGCGGCATCCTGTATCGCTATGCGCGCGAGAACGGCTTTACCCGCATCGCGCTCGGCCATCACCGCGACGACATCGTGGAAACCATGTTTCTCAACATGTTTCATGGCGCGCGCCTGGCCGCCATGCCGCCGAAGCTGAAGTCCGACGACGGCGACAACGTCGTGATCCGGCCGCTGGCGTACTGCGCCGAGGCCGAGATCGAGAAGTATTCGCGTCTCAAGCAGTTCCCGATCATTCCCTGCAATCTGTGCGGCTCGCAGGAGAACCTGGCGCGGCAGAACGTCAAGGCCATGCTGGCAGGCTGGGAGGCCGAGGACCCGGGGCGCAGCGAGCGCATCTTCCGGTCGATGACGCGAATCGCGCCGTCGCAGATGGCCGATGGCGCGCTATTCGATTTCGCCGGCCTGGAAACCGACGCGGACACATGACGATCCGTGGCCCGGCACCGGTGTCATGGACGAACAGGAGGGCGAGTTCTTGAAAACGATTCTCAACCTGCGCATACTCACGGACACGCTGTGCACGTTTGTACACTGCGGCTAAAAGACTGACGATTTCTGACGAGGCTCGCCAAGCAATGAGCGAAAAGACCAAGCGGTTGCGGTTCCCCCAGAACCAGCACATGGACGACCACTTCGATTGGTGGAACTTCCTGCCCATGGGGATCATGCACCTGGGCCTGATCGGTATCTGGTGGACCGGCTTCACCTGGGTATCGGTGTCGCTGTGCGTTTTCCTTTACGTGGCACGCGTGTTCGGCATCACCGCCGGCTATCACCGCTATTTCTCGCACCGCGGGTACAAGACCAGCCGCGTATTCCAGTTCATTCTGGCGTTTCTCGGCGCCACCGCGATGCAAAAAGGCCCGCTCTGGTGGTCGGCCAAGCATCGCGAGCATCATCGCGATACCGACGAGCCCGAGGATGCGCATTCGCCGCGCCACTACGGCTTCTTCGACGCCCACATCGGCTGGGTCTATCGCGAGGCGCGTTCCAATCCCGACATGGACCTGATCAAGGATTTTTCCAAGTATCCGGAGTTGCGCTGGATCGAGCGCCACCAGTACATGCCGGGCATCATCACGGCCGTGATCTGCACGCTGCTCGGCGGCTGGTCGGGCTTTCTGGTGGGCTTCCTGCTGTCGACCATCCTGGTCTATCACGCCACGTTCACGATCAACTCGCTGGACCACATGTTCGGTCGCCAGCGTTATCTGACCGGTGACGACTCGCGCAACAACTGGCTGGCGGCGATCATCTCCCTGGGTGAGGGCTGGCACAACAACCATCACTATTATCCGGCCACCGCCCGCAACGGCTTCTTCTGGTGGGAGTTCGATCCGACCTACTACATGCTGGTCGCGCTCTCCAAGGTGGGGCTGGTCTGGGATCTGCGCCAGCCGCCGAAGTCGATTCTCGCCAACGAGAAGCCGCCCACCCAGAAGATCATCGACAAGTGCGCGGTCTACATCGCGGCCGGCTTCTCGCCCGATCGCATCAGCGCGAATATCCGTGAGCGCTGGGAAGGCAGCCACGTCATGGACGACCTGCGCAACCATGCGCGCGACAAATGGAGCGCGGCCGAGGCCTATCTGGCCGAGGTCGAGTTGCCGGAATTCCCGAGCGTGGATGAGCTCAAGGCCCGCGCGCACAAGCAGTTCAAGATCCGCCATGAAGGCCTGGACCGGGCCATCGAGCGGGCCCAGGACATGCTGCGTCGTTCGGTCGCCCATCGGCTGATCGAGCAGGCGCAGTCCGACCAGGGGCGCGTGCAACAGATATGAGGGCTCGAAGGATCGAGACGTTGGTCATCATCGGCCCGCGACGGTTACCGTCGCGGGCTTTTTTTGGTTCATCGCAGGGCAGCGGGGCGCGCTATCGTGAAGGGTGTGCCGAACACGGGCCGCGGCGTGTCGCCGCGATCGGCGATCACATCTGGCGATTGCCCGGAATGCGCCGTGCTTGCCAGTAGTGATTGCGCCAGTACACATTGTCCAGGCGCGAGATGGTTACGCCCTGGCTGCTCGATGCATGCATGAAGCGCCCGCGGCCGAGGTAGATGCCGACATGATGCGATATGGCGCCGGTCTTGAAGAACACCAGATCCCCGGCCTTGAGTTTGCGGCGCGGGATCGACATCCCGACCTGGGCCTGTGCCGCGGCGGTACGCGGCAGTTCGTAGGACTCAACCCGATCCACCGTCTGGCGCACGAAGCTCGAACAATCAACGCCGTTGCGGCTCTGGCCACCGTAACGATACGGCGTGCCGGCCCAGCGTTCATAGACCCGGTGCAGCGCCGCGTCCAGCCTGGCCGTCGCGCCGGCGCGCATACCGGGGTCGGATTCGGCGCTTTCGTTTTTGTCGCGATACTTCGAGCCGCCACCGGTCCGGCTCAGGTCGGAATGGCCCCGTTGCAGTCCCTGGCTGGCGCATCCGCTGGCCACCAGAGCCACGGCGGCGATCATGAGCAGGCGGTAGCTGCGCAGGCGGGGCAGTGTCGCCGCCCGGCCGGCCAGCGCCATGGCTGTCGGGCTTGTGCCCTCTGTTGTCGTGCTCCCCAAGCCGTGCCCTCGCAACCCCTGCCCAAGCTGCTTAAGATAGTCGCATGAACTGCGCCTTGAAAAGCCCCGCCGTATGAATCTGCCCGTCACGGTCGCCGCCGTCGACCTCGGTTCCAACAGTTTTCACATGCTTATCGTCCGGGCCGAGCAGGGCCAGAGGCGCGTACTGGATCGTATCAAGGAGTCGGTACGACTGGCGGGTGGGCTTTCTGCAGACGGCCGGATCGATGCGGCAACCCAGCAGCGCGCGCTCGATTGTCTGGCCCGCTTCGGCCAGCGACTGGCCCAGCTTGACGAGGCCCGGGTGCGCGTGGTCGGGACCAATACCCTGCGCCAGGCCCGGGGCGCCGATGAATTCATCGCCCGCGCCGAGGCCGCGCTGGGGCATCCGATCGAGATCATCTACGGGGTCGAGGAGGCGCGCCTGATCTACGCCGGGGTGGCAGAAGACCTGGAAGCCGTCGATGCGCAGCGGCTCGTGGTGGATATCGGCGGCGGCTCGACCGAATTGGTGATCGGTCGTGGTGCCCAGGTGCGTCGGGCGGAGAGCGTGGCGCTCGGGGCGGTCACGCACACCACGCGCTTCTTTGCCGACGGGCGTGTCGACAAGACGACGTGGAAGGCAGCGGTCACGGAGGCGCGCCTGGCGCTGGAACCGCTGGCGTACGATTACCGCGAACTGGGCTGGTCGGTGGCGCTGGGGGCCTCCGGCAGCATCAAGTCGATCGCGCGCGTGGTCGGCGCGGACACGCCCGGGGCGACGATCACGAGCGAGGCGCTGGCCAAGCTCGCACGGCGTCTGTGCAAGGCGGGCTCCGTGGACAAACTGGCCCCGGACGGGGTCTCGAGCGAGCGCCGCGCGATCTTCGCCGGTGGTCTGGCAGTGCTTGTCGGCATATTCGAAAGCCTTGGCGTCACCGCCATGCAGGTCTCGGACAAGGCGCTGCGGGAAGGGGTGATCAGCGACCTGCTGGGCCGTCTGTCGGCGCACGACTCGCGCGACGACGGCGTCGACGATGCCGCGCATCGTTTCGTCATCGACCGCGATCATGGCCGGCGCGTGGCCGAAACTGCGGCCCGGCTCTGGCGATCCGGCCACCAGGGCCACCAGGGCGACCAGCTCCCGGCGGGGATGGCAGAGGCGGCCCGGGTGCTGCGCTGGGCGGCGATGCTGCACGAAATCGGCCTGGCCGTGGCACACCGGGCCTATCACAAGCACGGCGAGTATTTGCTCAACAACGCCGATATCCGCGGCTTCTCGCAGATGGACCAGCACCTGCTGGCGACCATCGTACGACTGCACCGCGGACGCCTGCGTACCGAGCTGATCGATGCGCTGCCGTCCGCCTGGCAGACTCGAACCCGGGATATCGTGCTGGCGCTACGCATTGCCGTGATCCTGCATCGCGGACGCAATCCGGCCACGCGACCGCCGGTGACGCTCGCGCACGGCGATGCCACGCTGACGGTTTCGATCGACGCCGACTGGCTGGCTGAACGCCCGCTCACCCGGGCCGATCTGGATCGCGAGGGCGAGCGCCTGGCCAAGGCCGGGCTCGCCCTCGATCTCGTGGAAACGACAATCCCGGAGGCGGCGACCGTTCGCTAGGCCCCGTTGTGCTTGTCGGGCTTCGCTCGGCGAAGAAAACGGTCCGCAGATCAACGCAGATTTACGCAGATGCGGTTGTGCTTTCGTGGTGTAGCGGATTCGAGGCGCGAACCGGCGACAGCGTTGGCCAGCACGCCGAACTCGAAGGCTATCCTTGGGAACAAAGAGCAGACAGCCGTTCGCGCCGCGATCGAACCCGTGCCCCAAAAGACGAGCCGCCATCTGCGTCGATCTGCGGACAAATGCCTTAAGGAACGAAGCGAGCCAGTCATGCGGCGCCCCGAAGCCAGGGATGTCACAAAATCGGGTCCGCAAATGAACGCGAAGTACGCCAATGGCGGGCTGGCATTTCGACCTGACGGATGAGCGGCGCCGTTGTGCTT